>JBBRCC010000020.1:0-49306 GCA_038205175.1 Cytophagales bacterium
ACCAGCTTCCAAGACCACGTCCAATCTGGCAATTTCTTCAAAGCGTTGAATTTCTTTCCCGTTGACTTTTAGGATTTTATCCCCTGTTTTTAGCCCGATTTCATTTCCGATTTCATGAGAAACAATGCCATATTTTGCCTCTGAAACAGGTAAATACCGTTCTCCCAAGGTGTAAACCATTAATACAAAAATGACAATGCCTGTAATGACATTGAAAATGATACCGCCCATCATCACGATGAGCCTTTGCCAGGCTGGTTTCGATCGAAATTCCCAAGGTTCAGGCTCTTTTGCCATGGCCTCGGTATCTAGAGATTCGTCTACCATACCCGAAATTTTTACATAACCACCAAGAGGAGTTGCGCCCAGCTGGTATTCTGTTCCTCTCCAAAAAAACTTAAATAGGGTAGGGGGGAAACCAATGGAGAATCGCTCTACCCGCATACCAAAAAACTTGGCTGCAAGCATGTGACCTAATTCGTGGATTCCTACTAAAATGGACAACCCTAATACGAGTTGCCCTATCATAACCAAAATTTGCATGTCAGGGAATGTGTCTGTGTGTTAAGCCGGTGTTACTTCTGTTACCAAATCCGTAGCCTTTTGCCTGATAATTTGGTCCGTGTCCATATAATCGGCCAGTGTTGGAGCCGCAATATACTGCCCTAGTTCCATACACGCTTCAATGATGTCAGTTATTTGAAGAAATGAGATCTTGTCGTGCAAAAAAGCATCTACTGCTACTTCGTTGGCTGCATTGAGCATACATGGTACGTTGCCACCTTTTTCCAGAGCTTTGAAGGCAAGGTTTAGGCATTGGAAAGTATCTGCATCAGGTTTTCCGAAAGTCAGGTTGGGGTAATCTGTGAATGAAAACCGGGGAAAGGTTGAAGAAATTCTGTTGGGGTACCCGAGTGCATATTGAATCGGAAGTTTCATGTCGGGCAAACCCAGCTGAGCTTTTATTGAGCCATCCTGAAATTGAACCAGCGAATGAACAATGGATTGCGGGTGAACCACGACTTCAATTTGATCAGGCTTTAGTCCAAACAACCATTTGGCCTCAATCACTTCCAGACCTTTATTCATCAAAGTGGCTGAGTCGATGGTGACTTTGGCACCCATTGTCCAATTGGGATGCTTCAATGCCTGCTCTTTCGCTACCGTTTCAAGAAATTTTCGGTCTTTTCCCCTGAATGGCCCACCTGAAGCTGTAAGAATGATTTTTTCGATGGGGTTGTGAAACTCGCCCGCCAAGCATTGAAAAATAGCTGAATGCTCGGAGTCGACAGGGTAGATATTTACTCCTTTTTCACTTGCCAATTGGGTCACCAAGTCCCCGGCGACTACCAGCGTTTCTTTATTGGCAAGCGCTATAGGTTTGCCATACTCAATGGCTTTTAGGGTTGGCAACAAACCAGCATAACCCACTAACGCAGTAAGCACCAAATCTATGGTTTCCATTTCCATTAACGAAACCAATGCATGCTGCCCGGCATACACTTTTACAAAAGTGCCTGATAATGCAGATTTTACTTCTTCATAACGAGATTCGTTGGCTATGCAAACTGCATTCGGATTAAAACGAAGTGCCTGTTGGATGAGCAAAGTTGCATTGTCGTTCGCTGAAAGTACTTCAACCTCAAAAGCATCGGCGTTTTGTTCAATTACTTCCAAAGCCTGGCAACCGATAGAGCCTGTTGAACCAAGTATGGCTATCCGTTTTTTGGGTAAATCGTTGTTCTGCATTGGCTTTATTGGTTAGGTAAGGTTAAATCTCACCTGAATGCCGAAGCGGGTAGATGTGCGCTTGAACGAATTGGAAGTTCTCGGTGTGGTGATATTTCTGTCGAAATACATTTGAATGTTCAGTCTTTGGTTAAACACATAGTTGATGTTGGGCCTGATTTGAATGTCCTGAGCACCTTGCGTAATTTCACTTTCTGCAGTTATCATCCGTTGAACAGTTACCTGGTCTCTGAATGAAATGTCGCATCGGGTGGTTAATTCGTTTTTCAGCACTACCTGTCGGCCTTGAATCCTAAATGGCAATTTAACACCAGATTTTTGATAACCAACCCCAAAGGTAAGATCCCAACCCCGGCTTTCGGTGATGGATGAGTTGTTGATATTCAAGGCCAAATTACGATCTCGGTTGTAATCAATTTTAAAGGTCACTTTACTTTTGGTTCGGATATTAATACCAATTAATGGAGAAAATTGTTCCCGTATGCTCACCATATTGAGTTGGTAAACTGGTTTTAGCTTGCCAGTGTCGTCTAATATTCTAGGGAAGAGATCTCTGGAACGATCCAACTGAACCTCTCCAGGATCGTACTCAAGGCCAGAGATGAAATTGCCCACACTGTAGGTAGAAACATAGCTGTGCGTAAGGTTAATACTGGTAAACTTTTCGCCTATTGCTGGAATTTTTGTTAATCCGCCGTAATCGATACGCCAGTTGGGCAAAGGAATTTTTGGGAATGCGGTTAATGGTACTTCCGATGCCGGCTTGGCTCCGTAAGTAGCCAGAAATGCAGGAATGAGCACATCTTGCGAGTTGAGTATGTAGGCACTATCGGTGATGGCATTCGGGTTTTCCTGCCTGAGTCTTTGCTCAATTATAGCTCTGTTTTGTTTAAACTGCTCAAAATTATTGTCTTGTTGAGGCGATTTATTGTTCATCCCAAATGCAGACCCGATAGAAATAAACGAAACAGAGTAGTTGCCAGATCTGCTTGGTGTTTGCGAGAAATAGTTAATCTTTCCTGTTTCATCACTTCTAAGGTACCGACCCGTTGCGGAGTCGAGTTGCGGCCTGAAAAGTTCATTATATGAATCGCTTTCGTTTCGTTTCACATCCAACTGAATCCTAAAATCACGCACAGGCTCAATGGTGGCTCTGGCCGTTATATTTACCGTTCTGGCTTGTGTAAATTGTGTATTTTGATCAGGACTTTGCGACAACCAACCATTCTCAGCAGCTCTGAACCGAATATTCGGATCTTGAACACCCAAAACAAAAGGCAAACCAGGCGCTTGGGAACTTTTATTTAAACCAAAATAATCTACTGTAGGCATGTAGCCAGGAAGCAGGGTGTTGTCGGTTTGAGTAACACTAAAATTAATGTTTCTCACCGACATGAGCGTTCTAGCTATAAACTTCAAAGCTTTAAATTCAGGAGGCGGTTTTTTTGTTTTTGTGCTGTCTTTTATGGGTTTACCGTCTTTGCCGAGTTGTGGCTTTTCAACCGGTTTTTTCTTAGGATTCTTTTTGTCTTCTTCCTTTTTCTTGGGTTTTGGTTTGGGTGTGTAGTTGTTTACTTTTTCCAGGAACTTTACTTTGTTATATAGTTTCACGAAGTCAATTCGACCATTTATGGCTTGTTCTCTATTGTTTTGGAGGGTATTGCCCAGGAAATTTCCTGTAGGATTTATTTCTGTAACTGTATCGTTTAGGCCAAGCGGAGTCGCTGTCCATTGGTAACCTGCTGCATAGGCTACATCGGCGCCAATCCAGTTCACAGCCGGAAACTTGTCGAGAGGCACTTTGTAGCCCGCCCTGATATTTTGACTAAAGTTTTTCATCCGGCCTAGATTTCGCAGGTTTTCTCTTACCGAATCTCTTTTGGTTTTTGTGGAACCTGCCCTCACTGGGGTGTTGTCAATTTCGCCTGTTGGTTCGTCAATTATTGCAGCTACATTGGCTTGATAATCAATGGTTAAACTTTTGAATGGCGCATATCGTAAGCCATAATTTCTATTGAATGAGAATGCTTTTTCATAGAACCTAAGACTGGTATCCGAAGGAGCAAACACATCATTCCCTCGCAGCTGTTGGCGTGCAAAAACCCTGTTAAAATCGGCTCGGGCTGTAACAGACGAAGGCAAAAAGCTCACATTAAATTCCTTGATTAATTTCAAGTATGGAGAGTCGAAGAGTTTTATCTTTTTAAATGGCTCAAGGGGTTTTGCACTGCTATTATAATTGTATCCTATGCCTACCTGGTAGTTTTTAGAAGTATAGTCCTCTATGTTGATGTTCGAACGGTTTATTTCGCTGTATGCATAGGTAAAGTTTAGATTTTCAACGTCATAAATTCTGGATTTGCTGTTTTGACCTGTTTTTACTTTTTGAATATTGGTAAAGTTTATGCTTCGTTTTGTGTTTCGGTCTTCAATGAGTTTCAAGTACCTTTCAAGCGTATCTCTCCGCCCTCCTGAAGGGGTTTTGTCTATAAGCAACTTCACAGGCACATCCGGGTTCAATGGGTCATATTGAGGTGTAATGATATTGGTTTCATAGCTTACATACATGGGCACTTTAAGGCCAAGTTCTTTGGGTAGAAATTTATCCAGGGTTACGTTGGAAGCCACATTCATGATTCTTGTGGTTTCACGGGCACGCTCAGAAATCTTTTGCTCAATACCACCAAATCCGGGTGTTACTACTTTACCTGAGAAATTCACAATGGCCAGGTCTGCCAGTTTCACAGCCATGGTTCCTGTGGCTGCCCAGCCTGCATTTTTGATGAAATCGGTTACCCGAAGTTCGTTCAACCAAACGCAAACAGTTTTATCTGCATTGTTGTCGTCTGGCAAATCTGGATTTCGAATGCCGATCATGACGGTCATCACTGAATTAAGATCAGGATTGCCCATAATGGTAATGGTATTGTCGTCGCCAAAGGCTTTTTTGTAGGGTGTGAAAAATGGAAAACGCCTGAAATTTCGCTCAAGCTTGGTTTCGAACAAGTCTTTAAACGCCAGGTCAATTTGATTTGCATCGGGCCAAACTTCTGCTGGACTGTAGCTGCTTTGGCCTAAAGGCGTCAAAATCAGCGGCTTGCTTAGTTCGTAATAGTTTTCTGTGAAGTCGGTACCAAGCCTGATAAATATTTCGAGGTCTTTACTGCGTGTTCCTTCAATGTCGATGCTTTGCGCATGGACAAACATTTTCAAACGCTGGTAATTGAGGAAATCAACCCTGATGTTTTTAAAAACAGCTTTGGCGGTTCCGTTGGGCAGCCTATCCAGACAAAGAGAAAGCGACTGTTCGTTAAGCCTTCTATTTACACCTGAAGCCAAATCACGATCTCTAGGTAACGCTCCCGGAGGAATGGTGTAAGGAACCTGGTTTGGTCCACCTGCACCATTTTCTTCAATGTTTGCGGTTGCAATGGTCAATGATGAATTGTCTTCGTCATCGATTAATGCACCTTCCGGACTCAACGATTTTGGGTAAGGCCGCCATTGGCTACCCACCATTTGCATTTGCACAAAACGCAACACCACCGGATCGGTAAATCCTGTCATATAAGCCCTAAGAAAACGAAGGGTTTTGAAGTTGTTGATGTTGCCTACGGCTCCATTGAAATTAGGGTGATTCAAATCCCTGATTGGAATTCTGAACAAGTACCAATTCACACCTTTGTCACTTTGAAGCACGTTTACGCAATAGTTTTGACCGGGAATTAATTTGCCGGGTTCTACATCAATTTTATAACTGAAATAGGCGTTCAGTTCGTTAATGGTGTTGTCTGTATTGATGTCCTCATTGTCTGGTTCTTGGCTGTAAGAAGGAGAAATGGCAAGTCCTCCTTGTGCTGTGGCTTCGGGCGAATTGTTTTCGAGGCTGTTGAAGCTTTTATATCGTTCCAGAATTTTCAAATTGCCGGCATCTTTATCTGGACCTAGAAAATAGGAGAAGTTATCGTTGGAAGGGTCATTTTCTATTTGTTGCCTCACATTAGGGTCTAGGTTTCCAGGCAAAGCACTCAAATATTCGGCAAATTGTTGCTGCTCATCTGCGTCGTTCATGCCGTCAAGTCCAACGTCTTGCGTTGCTCTTGAGCCTGCTGTATTGGCAAATGCATTGACAAGTGGAGGCGAATTTGCCGGAATGCGTCCAAATGGCGAAATTGTAGTTGCAGTAGGGTTTGCTGTTGTAGGCAATCCTTGTTCATAGCTGTGTCTGCCGTCCCGCATCACATCTTCAGAAATACTACCCAAGTCAAAAACCAACCTACCCTGACGTCGCCCTGGAATGTATTCCTGAGGATCTGATTCTATTTTGCCATTTTCTCCGGCAATGAAAGGGTCCATCATCCAAAATTCCAGGTATTCAATGTTGGCTTGGTCAAAGTCGGTATCGGTGGTTATAGCCCTCACCATTCCGCCCCAGTTTCGCTCAGGGTTCACAGGCGAACCATTCGACTGCATTTGCGGATTGTAGTTGTATTGACCCTTCAGATTTGGATAGTAAGCCATATCCAGGGTTATTTCGTTCAGATTGACTGCGCCTAAATCCCGGTTTGGAAACACTTCCTGAGGGCCAATAGGGCGTATATAGTGGTTTTCAAGGTCCTTGTTTGTGATGTTTTGAGGTTTTAATGGGCCACTTGCGACATAAAAAGAGGGGTCGATATTGTACCAAGAAAATTTAGATCGCCGATCGTTGTAACGCAGCGGATTGGTTTGGAAACCTGGCCCTTCAAAGCCAACAGGTGTGCTTGAAATTTTCCATCGATTTGCTTGTCTGGTAAAATCATATTGGGTCCTTATGCCTTCAAAATCGTCGATGTAACTAATTCCACCGCCACTTCTGTCTACAAAACGGGAAGTGCCAGGAATGAGCCTGGCATACTCTGCCGACAAGGTTACATTCGAAACTTCTTTGGTAGAAATCAGGGGCAATGCATCCACCAGTTTAGTCAGCACCCTTGAGTCTTTGCGGTAGCTCACATCTAATCCAATCATGGTGTTTTTGGCTGGTTCGTCCCCCACGTTCACCCTTCTTATCACCGGTCGCTCGTTCATATACAACAAGGTGCCGCCAATTACGAAATCCTTGTTCACAGTGTAGTCCCAACGACTACCAAAAAGCGAGCGTTGTTGAAATTGAAACAGATCTGCCTGCTCATATCGAACATTGATTTCTTCGTTGCTTTGAAGAAGACCTTCGTTCAGAATCGTTACTCGTCCTATATCATAATCTACCTGATAGTCAGATCCTTCAGTTAAATTTCTGGCTCCGGCAGTTACAATCACTGAGCCTTGAGCAATGTTGATACCCGGCAGCTGAATCACAGACGAGGAGCTTGACTGATATCGCCCAACCAAAAAGAATTTGGCTTTGTTGGCGGCCTGCAATGCATCGGCCTGGGTAAGTTGGTACAACTCCCCAAACACGTATTTGTCGGCCAAATTTTGTTCTGCGGGTAGCACAAACCGGCTATTTAAAAAACTACCAAATGGTTCTGTAACCGGAAAAAACACCCTTCCAGCTCTGCTATCAATAGTAACTCCTTCTACAAAATCGAAATTGCCGTCAGGCTGTAATTCGTTCATGGGGTTCAACCTGTCCATATTAAAAACCTGAAGCAAGTTTCGGTTTTTCAGGTTTACACCTGCCGGCAAACTTGGATTGTCAACACCCGATGAATCGTCACGATAAATAATACGCAGTTGAAAGTTTTCTCTTGATAACTGGCTGGCTTCCAAACTATACACGTTCTTCATTTGAAGATCCCATGTTGGCAAATTGGTTTGAATGGTAGAAGGTCTTAATAATTTTAAAACAATGGTGTTGTCGGCGTTTCTTCCGCTGTAGTCTTCCTGCAATTCACCTACTTTAAAAATACGTCCATTGAAACTGTATTCGTAAGCGACACCCATAATTTCATCGTCTCTGAGGGGAGTGTTCAATGAAATATAACCCAACTGCCGGTTGATGGTAAAATCACGATCTGGCTCAAGTTTTCTGGCACCTCTTAAAAACTCATAATCGGTGCTTTTTTGCAACTGTCGGTTTTTGAACGCTTCAAGTGTTTGGCTGGTGTTGTTGGAGTTGAACAGGTTTTGCCCTAGGGTAAGCAGGTCGTCGTAAAGGGTATTGTTGGCGTTGGTTGTTGGGTTATTTGCTCGCTGCCCTGGCTTGCTAAACAACGTGGTTCGGAAAGGTGCTGGTTCGCCCAAATCGAGGAATGCGGCAATATTTCGCATTTGAGTAGGGTTTCGTGATCGGTTTGTGATGTACACTTCAACCCGGTTTATGGTAACGCCTGAAGTAACAACTGGCAAAGAACGAAGCACATCGGCATATCTGAGCCTAAAAAATTGCCCGAGGAAAAAGTGCTGATTGGCTTGATAGCGATCGCAAGGGATCATGAAATTTTTAGTCTGCGCACCGCCCTGCAATTTCAGGTTGTTGGCTTTTCCTCTTTGGTTACTCACAACCGAGGTTACCTGCAAGCGCCCAAATTTCATGGTTGTTTTAAATCCAAAAAGGTTTTGGTTGCCGGTTATAAGCCTGCTGCTCAATGGAAGACTCACGTTTCCTGCTTCAATTTTCTGGAGAATTTCTGTGTCAAAACCAGAATAATTCAACCTGATGTTGTTGTCGAAATCGAAGTTGGCTTTGGTGTCATGGTTGATGCTGATTTTCAGTTTTTCACCAATTTTTCCTTGCACATTCACTGCAATTTGCTGGTCGAAGTTGAAGTTGCCGCTGCGTTGCATTCTGATGGGCAAACCCGGATTGGCCACTCGTTGCCACTGCCCACCAAAGTCGAGCATAACGGAACCGGCCGGCCTGATATCTACAAAATTGCCCCCAAAAATACGGTCAAACATGGGGGAAATGAATATTTTGGGAATTAAAGATCGATTGGCAGCAGGGTTTTCAGCGTCTTTAGCTTCCGATTTTTCTTTCATGTAATCCTTTTGCATCTTGCTTTCTTTGTACTTTTCGTACTGTTCGAAAGTCATTTGGTTGGGATTTCTGTAGTCTACATCACCGAGCTTTTCATTAATTTCAAATCCGCCACTTGTAGAATCAATTTCTACGTTGGTTTTGTAGTTCGATGGGTAACCTAAAAAGAATGGAGATTTGCTATCAGGACTAGAAAAGGGATCGGTTATCCTGTCGCTGAATTTGAAGTTTGGTTTAAAAGAAGGGATGTATTTTGTACTTTTTGTGGTATCTGTTTGTGCTACAGCTTCTTGAAAAATAGACACAGAAAACCATAACAAACAAAAAATGCCTGTTTTAAATAAGTTTAATGTGAACGGTTGACTATTGCTGCAGCGCACAATCGGTTGACCTTGACACACACACTATCTCCGATTGAGGCGGGAAAACCTGGTTTTCCTTACAAACTTTATCAGTACTTACTTTCAATGCGCACAACTTTTTTATGTTATCTGCCAAAACCTAAAATCCTGATTTTAAAGCAGTTTTAATTAAAATTTCGGTAGAAATGTCGCTGCCATCTCTTCTCAGAATCATATCAAGCGTTTTTTCTGCAGATGCTTTTGGAATACCCAAAACCAACAAAGCGGCTAACGCTTCATCCCTGTTTTTATTGTTTTTTAATGTTGTTTCTGATCTGGCGTCGGTAGGTTCTGGAGCAGCCACTTTTTTCAACTTGTCTTTAAGTTCAAGTATCATGCGTTGTGCTGTTTTACCGCCAATCCCTTTTATCGATTGAAGCTGCCGCACATCTTCCCTGGTTATGGCCTGGTAAAGCTCGGCAGGGCTTACAGAAGAAAGAACCATCAAGGCCGTTCCAGGGCCAATTCCGTTTACCGATATCAACTGCAAAAAAATGGATTTTTCTTCGATAGTGAAAAAGCCAAATAAGGTGTGGTTGTCTTCGGTGATGTGCAGGTGTGTATGCAACTTCAACGGCCCTTCTAATTGGTTGATTTGCCAAAAAGTTTGCAACGATATTTTTACCAGGTAGCCCACGCCATGCACATCTAAAATGGCTTGCGAAACATCTTTTTCGACCAACTTTCCTTCCAGGTAGGCTATCATGAATTTCGATTCAATTTAAAAGCCTAGTAAATCTTTCATCCCAAAAACCCCTTTTTTGCCTACCAGAAATTCAGCCGCTGCTATCGCTCCGGAAGCAAATCCATTTCTGCTGTGAGCAATGTGCTTCAGCTCAATACTATCATCTATTCCCCTGTAATGTACAATGTGTGTTCCTGGTACAGAATCTTGTCGGAATGACGAGATTGGCAATTCGTTGGCTTTGCATTTTTCAGTGTTTACCCAACTTGTTTTGCCGTCAATTTTTTCAAGCAAAGTATTAGCAAGGGTTATGGCTGTGCCGCTTGGTTTATCTTTTTTACCTGTGTGGTGAATTTCCTGCATTTCTACTTCGTAGGCAGGGTACTTGTTCATCCATTCAGCTACTATGCCATTAAAATGCATGAAGAGGTTAACGCCTATGCTGTAGTTGCTGGCATAGAAAAATGCCCCATTTGCAGATTCGCATTTTTTGCAAATCTCTGGATATTGATCCAGCCAACCTGTGGTGCCGCTCACCACGGGTACATGATGTTCCAAACACCAGGAAATGTTGTCGAAAGCAGAGCCAGGTTCTGTAAATTCAATGGCCACATCTATTTCGGTTGCCTTGATCTTTTTAAGCTCTCGGGCACTGTCGACATCTATTTTATATACAATCGTATGGCCATGGGCAAGTGCAGTTTTTTCAATCACCTTTCCCATTTTGCCCATTCCAATCAGGAGAATTTTCATTGTTTCCGCCAAAAGTTGCGCAAAGAAACCATTTTTTGGCGGTCATGCAGGCCAAAAACCTAAATTTGACAGATATCTACAAGAACGTAGACGTAAGTAATTTGGCGGCATTGTATTAACCATGCTTACCTTTCAGTAAAACAACGTTATGAGCCGCTGAAGTAGGTGGTCATTTTGAAAGCAGTGCTACTTTTTCACCACTTTTATGGTTTCATTGGTGGATGCAGAAGTAAGTTTTAGAAAGTAAATTCCGGCTTCTAAATGGCTTAAAATTAGTTTTTTATGGCCATTTGAAAAGTCTCCTGCTGCCACTTCAAGTCCCAAAATGTTTGTTAGGTTAAACGATGTTTTTCCCAGACTTTTTGTTGAAATGGAGATACTATGGTCTGTTGGATTAGGGTAGACAACTGTTTGACCCGTTTGGCTAATTATTGAATGTGTAGGAGTAACCAGTACCAAAAGACTATCCATTTGCTGGCAACCAGATTGGAAACCAGTTAAGGTGTAAGAAACAAAGCCTTCGCCTGGGTTATTCCAGGTTACATAGATGCTATCGCTGCCTTGGCCCGCAATGATTTGACCTCCTAAAACCTGCCAGTTGATTTGAAGTGAATCCGGCACTGAAATATGATAAAGATGCGACCCAAAGTTGCCAGTTTGTGTATTGCCTAATATAGGAGGTTAGGGAATGGTGGCAGCCACCGGAAAATTAAGGTATATTGTATCGGCATAGCAAGTAGCGTCCTTAACGATAAGTTGGTAATTTCCGCCTTGCGAAAAAGTGAAAAGCGAATCGACCGGCTGGTTGTTCCAAAAATATTGCAGACCTGGATATTGTGTTTTGTACCGGGCCTCAACCTGACCCAGGCCTGTGCAAATGTCATACTGCTTTATAATGGTATCCCTTTTCAGTGTTGAAGGGCCAAACTTAAGCTACACCACCCTGTTGCTGTTGTCTTGCAGGCCTCCCGCAGGCTTGTACAACGGGTAACAACAGCATAAAACAAGCAAAGAAAGTGGTCTTCGGCCAACATCTTTTTATAGTAGTGATTGGCATGTGTGGCTTGAAGAGCTGTGGTGAAAACTTGATCAGGAATGAATGACATCAACAGGCAAATGATAGGTTGGCCGGCTTTGATTTTTTTGCTTTTTTGCATCGATGTAGTTTTTTTCCTGGTCGAAGCAAGCTCATCAAAAAAAGTGGCTAGACTAAAATCTGCTGCTTTTTGTATTTTTCCAAGATTGATAAAATCAAGGTTTAACCACTTTTCCCCGGACGCCAGTAAAAAAATACATTCATCTGCTTTTAAGTCTATATTTTTTGGTAATATATGTTACTTTGTTGGTATATAGAATTGGGCGTTACATTCGCCCATTAGCTCATAGTTTCCGCTTCAAATAGCTATCGTAATCAGGAATAATTATTTCATACTCTTCCTCAATCAGCGGAGATGTAAGCAAAAAGTCGGCAGTCGATCTGTCGCAGGCTACCAAAATATTCCAGGCTATTCCAAGTCGAAGCAAGGCTTTTACATCGCTATCATGAGGTTGCGCTTCCATCGGGTCCCAAAAAAATACGAGCATATCTATTTCGGCACTTGCTATCATGGAGCCAATTTGCTGATCGCCTCCCAAAGGACCACTCATCAGCTTTTTGATGGGTCTGTCCAATACTTCCTCCAGCAGTTTGCCCGTGGTACCGGTGGCTACCAGTTCATGCCGGGCCAAAACAGTTCTGTTGTAAATGACCCATTCTAACAAGTCCTTTTTTTTGTTATCGTGCGCTACCAAGGCTATTCTTTTTCGTTTGGGCGTAGTTCTGATTTGTCTCATCTTTTCGTTTTTTTTAGCGTTTACCTTGGTAAATTAAGCAATAACTATCTTTTTATGTGTACTTCAGTGAAGTATTTTTTGGCGTGAAGTATAAAAAAAAGGCCCAAAGGCCTTTTAATATTTCAGGGTTTGGACTTACTATTTTACAACCAACTTCACGGCCCGGGTTGGCTGATTTTTTTCGTTTAACAACTGAACCATATATATGCCAGGCTTCAAGTTGTTGAAATAAATGTTTTCACCTTGGAATGACCTTTCTTCTATCAATACACCCAAGATATTTAAAACCCTGATTTTCCCATATTGATGATTGCCCGGTTTCACTGAAACAGCACCAGAAGAAGGGTTGGGATAAACTTGCAAATGGCCAATGACGAATTTTTCTTTAACCGAAACGGTACCAATAGAAAATGTCCATGGACTCGGCCAGGTTACTGAAGCATCAGCTTGTCTGCTCACTGTCCAGTTGTTTTGGTTTCTCAATGATGTGTAAAATGCTGAAACAGAATCAAAAACAGTTGGGCCTGAATAAAACCCATTGATGATAACCGGACTAATGGAAAACAACATAGAATAAGGTGTGTCAACGAGTTGTGTTGGCAAGCAAGTACTGTTATTGTTGGTGCAGCCAGGAGCACAATTTACAACAAATCCTGTATTTGAAATCGCTGAAATAAAAGTTAAAGAGCCGCCTTGCCCACGCTGAACAGCTAAAACCTGATCGCCAGACGAGGACAAACTACCCATGTTGCCTACACAAGTTCCAATGTTGGCTTCGGCGTTTTCCCCACCAACTTCTTCAGTTATTGTAATAACTGTTCCAGCATTGATGATTACATTAGGGCTTGTCCACAAGCAGGTATCTTCGTTGGTGCAAAGGGTTTGTGGGTTTGTGTTTAAAACCGCCTTATCGGTGAAAAGTACCTGCGTGCCGGGTTCTAAATTTTTTAAAGCCACAAAAGCAAAACGGTCTGGCCCTGAAGGTGTTACGCCCAATTGAAAGGCAGTAAAAAATAAGTCTCCGGGTTGCAATGCCGTTTGAGCCTGAGCCATCACGACAACGATGGTTAGCAAAAGAGAAAGTAAGCTTTTTTTCATAAATGTGTTTGTTGTTGTTATCTGAACATAAACTGCATTCCAATCCTGATTTGGTCGTCGATACGCTGCAGAACCGGATTTTTCCGATCAATAAGTCTCATTTGATACTGGACTTTCAGCATGGAATTGAAACCGTTCAACATGTATGCCGCCGCAAATGAAACAGTTTCTTCTGTATTGTTTGTTATTAAATCATTAGGATTAAAATTGTCGTAGCGGGTTGAAAAAATGGTTTTTAGTGGTTTGGCATAATAGCTCACTTGTGCCACCACACCACCAGCTTTAAAATAGTTGGTGGGTTTACCGCCTACCTTTCTGGTCCTGGTTCCTCTATCTTCCCTGTAGCGTTCTGTGTTTACGTTTGGATCTATGTTGTCTGTGGGTGTAACTTTCAATTGGTGAAATTCAAATTGCGCTGAAAATCCTTTAAACTGAAAACTGGCATCGGCACCCATAATTTCCTTTCGACCTGAAATAACCCTCAGGTAGTAATCATCGCCTGGCAGAAAACTGGAAAACCGCCGGAATACAGTTCTTGCATTCAGACCCACCGAAAATATTGGAATGGGTACATGGGTGATGTCGAAATCCCGGTATCGGTACCGTGCAGGATATGAAAAATCGACCCGCCCCACATATTCCAAACTTCCGCTCGGGTCGTTGTCTCCACCAAATTTTGAAAGTAGTTGCTCGCCCATACCTGTGTAAGCACCGGCATACACATTGACTCGTTGACGCCAAAAATTTCGGGTCAGCGTAACACCGGCATCACGACGGGAAAATACTTCACCACGGGTTAGTTCAGGCCTAATCCAGTAAGGTGAGTAGAAAAATGGAACAAGTGAGTTTCGGGCATAAGGAAGCTTTTGATACCCTACAATGGCTTCAACAAACTTTAAACCCTTGTAAGTGAAGTTGGCATCCATCACTCCAGGGTTTTCGCCTATGTCTATGGTGTTGGCAAAATCGGCAAAGTCAACCTGAAGTTCATATTCAAAATCATGGCCAACTCTGCCTTCCAGCTGCAATTGGGCATCCCGCAAACCAAATCTGTTTTTTTTGGCGTCGATAGGTTGCGAAGGGTCATTGTTGATGCGATTGCCAGCCACATCGGTATAAAACCTGTGGTTGTAAAAAGTACTGATTGCTCCAGTAATTTCTAATACATGGTTGCCGTTGCTCACTGTTACCTGCGCTTGAGCAGCAAAGGAAATAGCAACTAAAAAGGAAAGAAGGAGCTTAAGGTAGCGTGTTTTCAAATTGGTAAACTTTTTCCAGGTCGTCGCTTATCACAAACAGGGTTCCATCCGGGCCAAAAACCATTCCTTCAGGATTCAGAATGCCCAACTTCCATGTTTTTTCGAGTGCGTATGTTTCGGCATGAAGTCTAAAAATGCTGCGGTCTTCATCGCTGAGCAAATATATTTTGCCATCATGAAAATGGGCAGCAGAAATGTCGGAAGCTATCTTAAAGTCGTATTGGGCTATTTGTCTGAAATTTTCATCGAATTCAAACAGCGTGGTTGGGTCTTTTTCGGTTACAGAAACGAAACATTTTTTATGTCCATTCCAGGTCAACGACTCAAAGCCTTTGTTTCGGCCACCCTGGTATGGAATTTCAACCGTTTTAATCTTTTTGAGGGTGTTGATGTCGAAGTACACAATTTTTCTTGAGCGTTCTTCCACTACATAAACATATTTGTTATCCGCATAAACGCCTTCAAAATCATAGCCCGAATAATCTGCCTTTCGGGTAACTTTCCATTCAAGGTCTGTTTCAAAAAGCAAGCCGTTGTCCGACACAACAAAATATCCGTCTTTTCCAGGTTTCAGACAAACATCTGAAGGTTCGGAAATAGAGAGATGAAAACTCTTGATGGGTTTGAGTTTTATCGGTTTTTGAAACGAAACAAGAAAAGGCAATAGGAAAGAGAGGATCAGTAACCTCATGGTTTGTTCGGCTGTCCTTTGGTTGGATTGTTTGATATGGAAAACGTGCTGGCACCGTCAGGAACTCGTGCGAAGCTCTTATTTCCTCTTATTTCCGGAAAAGTAACACTGTCGGCCCAGGAAACTAACGAAAGGTCATGATCTGTATATTTCAGGGAAACTGCTTCTCCACTACCACTCAATCTGAAAGCGTCGGTAAACAAGTGGATACCTTCTGAAGGTATTCCTCCAACTTCAAGGCACTCGAGCACGATGTATTGTTTTGGAGCAACTACCAAATCCTTGTCTACTACAAATTTTTCTGGACTGCTTACAGCATCTGACATAAAAACTTCATTGGCCTTTATGGAAACCGGAGCAGTTCCAAAATTGTAAAATTCGATCCAATCAGGGTTGCCATCGGCCATTATTTCATTGATCACCAAAGTAAATTTAGCGTTGGTGTCAATGGGGCTTTCAACAGTAGGTGAGGGGAAAATTCTGTCGTGGAGGCAAGAAAAGCTTGCAAATCCGAGCAGAGATATGAGTACCATTGAAGCTTTCATGGCTCAAAGGTAAATGTCAATTATCTTTTGCGTGTTAAGCCAATGTTAAATCAAAGTTGAATTAAAGAATAGTTTCCATAAAAGGATTTAACGCTTTAAATCAGTCACCTGGATCTGGGTTAAAACTTTCAAAACCATTTCAAAACAAAAAACCCGCACATTGTGCGGGCATTTTGTAAAAAGCTTTCGTCCTCTTTTTCTTTCGAAAAATGAAAGCCAGACAACAATCCGATCTTCACTTTCTTTTAGAATAAGGGAGCCCGTAAAAAACGGGCGACCCATGTTGAGTTTACCTGATTACCAATTTTTCTACTTTGGTTCCTTTGCCTGAAACAATGTTTACCAAATAGATTCCAGATGCGAGACCTTCTGTCGATAATTGCATTTCCTGGTAGTTGTTTTTAATTTCAGCAGTTTGCAGGTTGAAAATTCTACCAGACATATCTGTTATTGAAACACGAGCTGTTTCACCTTTGGAATTGAAGAATGCAATGGCCGATGGTTTGCCGCTTTCAACAGGATTTGGATACAGCAAGGTGTTTTCACCTACCTTGCTTTGAATCAATGTCACATTGTCTTGCGTGAAAATCAACTCAAAGCGATCGTTGAAATCTCCTGCCATATCTGCTGAAAAATTATAGTTAGGCTCTGCGTTTAACGCTGTGATTACATTTTCATAGTTGTCTTTCAAATAAACTCTTTCTGCATGATTTGTGAGTTCAATGCCAGCAGCAGAAATAGTATAGTTTCCTGGAGCATTCACTTTAAAACCTAACAAAATGCTGGAATTTGAACTTGAAAATGGCAATCCGTTAATAGCCAATTTCTTTCCTTGAGAAATGGTGTAAATACTCAAGTCAGGATTTATAAACTTAACAGCGTCTACATTATTTTCATAATCTTCAGAAGCATTGCTTAAGAATTGGAACACTGTAGCATCCATTGCACCGGCTGAGTTACGAATTTGAATCTCAGGCGCATTAGGAGTTTGTGCTGTTCTCAGGAATGTGCCTCCGGCTACTTTAGCTGATTGAGGTACATCGATAGTGGTAGTTGCTGTTGTGTACACAAAAAATGCCTGCCCGGAAGCTATGGTATTTAATGCACCATTAAGAGTAGGTCCTGTGAGAGGCCCGGGAGTTCCAGCGTATTGGTATTGATTGGCTGACTGATTCCAAACTACCACTGCATTTTGCGCTGCATTGAAGTTGATGGCAGCTACGTTGATTCCTGACAAATGGGGATTTTGAACAAGATTCCAATTTGGTTCTGTACCAGTTCCAAGTACTACGGGAATCGGGCCTGGTGCAAAATTTACATCACCTCTGTTGTCAAGTGTTGTACCTGCCTGAATGTTTACTCTATACCCTTTGAACTGCTCTAAGGCAGATGTGGTTGGCACAATCCAGCCGTTTTTTTGCCTTAAGCCATCATTCAAAGTACTGTTTGGATCGAAAGCGAAAATGCTGGAAGTATTAGAACCTGGATTTGGAGTTCTTACACCTGGCATTGGGCCTTGCGTTCTGAAATCATCATTCCAATCTGATATTGTCTGACCGGCTAATGCAGTTCCTGTAAAGTGCCAGCCGCTGGTTGGAACAAACCTTTCAGCTGTGATTCCTCCAATAATGCTTGCTCCAGCTGGAACAACTGATGGTATTCCTGCAGTTTGCAGCGATGTAGATTTTAATACAAGCGTTCCTGCAGTTGTAGTTACTTTTCCATTTGTCACGAACGATAAATCCTGAGTTATATTCATTAAAGCGGCAGCACTAAAAAGTACACCAGAAGCAGAAGTATTTTCAATACTCACTCTTGGAATTGTAAATCTACCCTTGAAAGCATTGCTTGATACACCGCCAAAAAACCGTACTCTAAAAGGAGATGCCTGACTAATTGTGTAATTGTTCACCCCAGATCCCTCGATACCTCCGTCTAGTTCTAAACCTCCGTCTATGCTTATGGAAGTGCCAGGCCTTTGAATGAACAAAGAGTCGAATCTTTGAATTTTTACACCTGCAGTAGTTTGGGTTGTGATCAATACCGGGCCTGTTCCAGTGAAATAAACTTTTCCTTGAAATTGGCTTAGAAGAAGTGGGGCTTCAACACGGCTGTTTATAAAAGCTCCTCCAATATTCAATCTGCTAAAATTAACTTGATCCACACCACCGAGAGTGCTTGCGCCTCCAATTGATAAGTTGCCTTTCACTACGGTAGCCAACGAATTATCGCCTCTAATCAAAATGTCAGTAGATCCACCTGTTCCATTGTTTAACAAAACCAAATTGTTGAATTGTCCAATCGCTGCCCTGTTATCAGAATTTGAACGGCGAACATTACCAGTTCCTCCAGTCTGGTTGAAATCAAGCGTGGTTGTTCCTGTCAATATATAATTTGCAGCAGAAGTACCATCTAATTCTATGTTGTTGCTGGCAGTTATGGTATTGCCACCATCAATGAATTTGGCAGTTCCTGTTACGTTAGCCCTAAAAGTATTTCTGGCAAACACAGGTGAGTTAGCAGCCAAAGTGAATGTGCCAGCGGTTTTGTTAACAATGAAATTGAAAGAGTTTACGGTGTTGCTATTCAAAGACACAGTTTGATTTTTGGTACCTGTGAAATTGTAGGTGTTGGTATTGGTAGGTACTGTGTTTGTTACAGTGCCTGAGAAGGTTACGTTTCCCTGAATTATGAAGCTACCTGTTCCATAGTTGGTTGCCACATTGTTCAGCGTCAAATTTCCCGCAATGTTGATGGAAGCACCAGAGAACGTTTTAATACCAGAACCTGCCACAATTAGATTTCCATAAGCGAAAGCAGGTATGCTTTGGGCGGTAGTAGCGGAGAATTGAATGGTAGAGGCCGGATCAATGGCGACAAAAGATGGTACAAAAGAAGCATTGTCCAAGGTAACTTTTCCAACTGCATCTACATCCAAATCACCAGTATAAGTTACACCAGATGGAATAATGAACTCTGAGCCCGGGTTTACAACCAATTTAGTACCAGCACCAGAAATAGTCCAGTTAACTAATGGTGTGTATGTTGCCCTGTTTCTGAAAGCAAATATTTGACCAGCAGTAGTAAAGTTGGCTGGTGCCGTTCCTGTTCCATTTGTATTGGTACCCCATGTGGCCACATTTGTAAGTTCGCCTGTTGGTTTTGAATAAAAAGTGGTAGGCACAATATTGAATGGCGTGAAAACAATGTTGTCAAATCCAATTCCGTCGTCACCATTCACAGAATTGTAGTCAAAAAATCGAACCCAGAAAAACCCGTTGTTGGCAATGGTTGTACCCAAAGAAATAGAACTTGTTTTGTTCGCCTGGTTTGCAGCAAGGTTGCCATCTCTGTCGTTATCTACTCCAAAACCAGCAAAGCCAGGAATGTCCAAAGAAGGCGTAAAGGTAAGTGCATTGACTGTAGTCCATGTACCTGTTCCTACTGATGAGGCATTGGTAGAATATTGAAATCTAATTTCGTCATCTGTGGCATTTCCTTTTCTCCAAAGCTCGGCTACATAAGAAACATCAAGGGTGTTGATTGGTCCACCAGTTGTGTTTCTGAGTCTGAAACCATACACCACTGGAGGGTCTGTAAAACCACCTATTGCATTGCCCATGCTACCAGAACAGATTGAACCAAAAGACCTTTCAGTCGAAACACCTGTGCCATAGCTATAAGTGTCTCCTGTGTTTCCACCGCTACCAGCCCGGTAAAATGCATTGGCATTCGTGCCAGATTCTAAACTACTAAAACCCAAGGGATAATTTGATAAAGTGGTTCCGGAGTTTTGTAAATTATTGAAATCTACTGTAGGGGCAGGACTTCCCAAAGTGGCCAAAGGATAAAATGCATCATTTGCGTCGTCCAAAAAGTTTACGTTTCGAGAGCCAGTAGATATTTGGTAGCCTGATGTTGGCGTTGTAATTGAGACAGTAACCACCTCAGTGCCTTCGTTGAAATCGTCATTTTCAACAGCCATTGTAGTTGTTGATGAAAGCGTTTGACCGATGAGAATAGTTACGGAAGTTGCACCTAAAGTAAAGTCAGAAGCAGTGGTTGCTGAAGTTCCGGTGATAGCAATGTTGATTGTTACGTCGGCTGTTACCGCAGATGCTGCTGTAGCCTGGATGGTAAATGAACCGGCACCCTCAGCAATAGAACTTGGAGAGAATATATTTAAATTCACCACAATAGGCGGAACATTTGGCGTCAACACAACATTGTCTACAGAAAAAGAAGGTCGGTTTCCGCTTCCAGTTGCATCTCTCATTATCCATCTCAGCTGCACCAAGGCTTGGTTTTCGCATGCTGTCGGCAAATAGAAGTTGAAAGGCACCACATTAACGGACCCTGTTCCAGTTACATTTGTTGGCGTTAGCTGATTGGTATATTCCGTAGCAGCTATATTGGTAAATGCACCAGTATTTCCAATTCTGTATTGCAAACCTAATCTGCCAGATCGGGTGTTTTCAGTTCTTTGCGTGGCAGCATCGTAGGCGATTACTATATTGGTTTGCCCTGTGGTAGTAATGGCAAGGCATAAAGCTCTCCATCCACCACCTGTTGCCTGGAGACCAATTTTGCCGCTTACATCGTAAACACCTGCACCAGTTGAGGCGTTTGTACCTACTGTAAGTGCCTGATCGGCTGTGGGTGCGGCCAACTGAAAGATAGTTGTCGGCGATGCTGTGGCAACTGTCCAACCTTGCCATCCCGCAGGATATGTAGGAGCGGCTAAAGTTGTAAAGTTCTGAGAATAAGGTAAAGTTTGAGCAGCAGGGTTGCTTTGCCCAAAGGCCACCTTAGCAAAAAGTAGGGTTACCAAAAACAAAGCCCCAATAGCCTTAAAGGCGAAGGAGGAGCGTTTCGGTCTATGAGTTTTAAATGTAGTGTTAAACATGCTTCCAGAAATTAAAATTGATTTGGTTGCAAACCTACTGCAGGTAATTTTCACGCTCATTTTCTATAGTTTATTTCTTTGTTATTAAATTGTAAACAGCTGTACTAAATACGTTTTAGCACACAAGGCAAAAAAAAGTCCTGGCACTTTGCCAGGACTTTCAGTGAGTATCTTGGAGTTTTTAAACTACCTGATCACCAGTTTTTCAACTTTAGCGCCATTGTTAGTCACCGTGCGTACGATGTAGGTGCCGGCCGACAGTTTATCTACGCCATTCAATACCAATGTTTCAACTGATAAGGTAGGATTGTATACCGTGCTGCTTATCACCCTTCCTTGAAGATCAGATACTTCTATGGTTACTATTTCATTGGCGAAACCGTTGAGCAACAACTTCACACCAGATTGTGCATCAGCAGGATTAGGATAAAGTTTAACTTGACTTTTGAATAAATCTGAAGAGAAAGACAAACCTGCTTGCTGTGCAAAAATCAATTCAAATCTGCTGGCAGCATTTGATTCATTCGCCTTGAGCGCAAAGGCATAGCTGGTTGTTTCATTCACTTCTGTCACAGTTTTCAACACATTGTCTTTGAGGTAAATGCTGGTTGCTGAAGCAAATGAATTCAACTCATCAAAAGTTAAGGTGAAATTGCCCGATTGGTAGCTCTGAATCACTATTGGCACAACTTCAGTTCCTTTGATGCTACCAAGGCTGTTGATGGCTAATTTTTGGTCAGGCATCGACGCAGTATAAATGGTGAAATCAGGGTTGCTGATTTTGTCTGCATCAAAACCTAGCTCATAAGCAGGAGATGCAATATCCATAAATCTTACGATGGCTTCATCTGTAGTTTTGGAATCACTTAATTTAATACGAACCGTGTTTTCAACTATAGAAGTTGACCTGTAGAATGTACCAGCAGAGCTTGCCTTCGCAGTTTGCGGGAAGGCTACACTTGCTCCAACTCCGTTGGCTCTCACCATAAAAGCCTGGCTGCTGGCCAAAATATTTCCAGCTGCATTGATCACCGTGTTAGCTGTAGGATAACCGGCAGGGCCATAAGCGCCACTTGTTAAATACACCTGATACTTGTTGATGGCAGGGTTGAAGGTTACCAGAGCAGGATTTGTGTTTGTTAACACAACAGCATCCCAATTGATAGGTGCAGGATGTGGATTTGAAATCAGGTTCCAACCAATATACGATGTTGCAGGGGTGTAGCTCAAATTTGTTGTTACTGTTCCATTGGCAACAGGCCCTTTGTTGTCGAAGGTTACAGGTGCCGCACCAAAATGCACCCTGTAGCCTCTTCGAAACTCAACATTGGTAGTGGTAGGCACATACCAGCCATTAATTTCCGGAGATAAAACTGATGGAGCAAAATCATCATAAGCGAAAATGCTCGATGTTTTTGGTCCAGGATTGAAAAACTTAGTACCTGGCATCGGGCCATACGTGTTGAAGTTGTCGTTCCAATTGGCCAACAATTGCCCTGAGGTAGATGCATGACCAATGAAGTGCCAGCCTCTGTTAGGCACATAGCGTTGTAAGGTTACTTCGCCCGTGATGCTTGCGCCGGGTAAAATAGGGCTAATCCTTGCTGTGTTGGTTGCAGTGGACAGTAATGTAACCTGGCCATTGGTTATTAAATTGCCATCAAGTACGTTCAACTCAGTTGCTATGTTCAACCTGCCTAATACAGTAATGTTGCTGCCTACCCCTGAAACAAGATTAGCTATGAGTGTACCAATATTAGCCTGACCAGTTGGATTAATGGTGAGATTGGTGGTTTGGTTGGCCAAAGGTCCTGTGCCATCGTTGTTGTTGCGCAAATGAAAAGTGCCAATCAAATTTAATGTTCCGTTCAATGTCAAACTTCCTCCACTATTGTTGGTGCCAGTTGTGCCATCCAAATTATCAAAAGAAACAGATCCGGCAGGATCGGTAATACTTAAAGTTCTACCACCTGGCACCACTATTTCCAGTCTTGCATTTGCGCCAGGATTGTAAAGTGCAGCACCTGGGAATGTGATACCAACAGGTTTAACTGTATTGATGGTGAGAGTTGTTTGCTGCGTGTTGCCAGTATTTTTTCTCATCCTTCCAAAGTTGGTGGTGCCAAAACCAGTCATCGAAGTAGTAGTGGCTTCAAAATTTACTCCGATTGGGTTAAATAAACTGCCATTTCCAATGGTGCCATCATTAATGATATTGCCATGGACGTTGAAGTAAATCATACTAGCTGTGTTTCCAGCAACTAAATAGTCTGCCTGAGACCTTCTGAGGGTAGCTCCTGAACGAACTATCAAGTCTCTGCAGGTAATGCCGGAGGTGAGCATATTAGCTGTAATGCCCGGTTGAATGATAATATTCCTGTTAGAATTAAACCCGCCAACTGCAGCGATTAATGAAGGTGTACCTGCAGGGGTTAAAGCCCATATAGCCTGGTCCTGATCTCCGCTTGCTACTGCAAAAATGCCTTCGAATTGGGGAGTGTAAGAAAAACCAACACCAGAACTGTAAACAGAACCCACCTTGTTGTAAAGCCTCACAAAATAAGTGGTACCTACATTTACACCGGTAACATTCACATTGGTGCCCATACCTCTAAATACAATACGACCAAATGATGGAACGTTGGGGGCTAGTGTAAAGTTGCTGTTTCCAGCAGGCAAAACCAATGGAGGCGTGCCGCTAATTGGAGATGTACTCACAAATATGGCTATCTCATCAGAGCAGGTAGGGTTGATCCAACTTATATTTATTGAAGGACTTCCGGTTGGAGCGGTAATGCCTGTTGGATTGGCCAATGTGCCTAAAACAACATTGTAAACGCTTCCTAAACCTAAAGTTCCTGTTTTAGCACCGCTGGTAAAGGTTGTTCCTGCCAATGAGCCCGTAAGTGAAATGTCATTTCCTACATTGGCACAACCTGAAATATCGGCTGTGATAAACAAATACCTGGTCTGGCCATTATTAATGCCTTGTGCCAATCCTGTGAAGGCCAATGTGCCTCCACTTGTTGGAATAGTTGCCTGGGTTGCTAAAGTAGCATCGCCTGCATCAAGAGTAGCATCGTTTGAAATTCTCAACTTAAAGTTGGTAAAGTCTGCAGGTACATAAGTACCAGCAGTAGTAAGTGAAACCCCTGTTAAAATAGAATTCGCAGTCGTTACACTTACCTGAATGCGGTAAAGTGCTCTGTTCACAGCTCCCTGGCTTAAGGTGGCAGGCACAGGATTACCTTGGGTGAAGGCAATATCAGGCGTTGATACTAAAATTGGCGCAAGAGAAATAGCTTTAAAAAACACGTCTGTTCCCGAAGAAGCAACAATGGTAGTAGGCCCGCTTGAAATGTTTATAGGGGCATTCCAGGCAGCATTATCTGTCAATCTCACAATAGTATTGCTATTGCCTGCGCCAGTAATGGCCGTAATTACTACATCTAAACCAACTTCTTCAACAGATATGTCTCTGTAAATATCTGCGCTGGTAAATATGCCTCTTGCAGTCCATGTTGCTCCATCGTCGGTCGATGAAAATTTTTGAATGCCACCAAGGGCAAGAAAATTAGCAACATACAAAACATCGTTTCCGGGAGCTATAGGGTCACGGTCAAGGAAACGATAAGAAGTCGGGTTGCCACCAGATATTGTGGCCCTCAAGGCATTTGCCTGACCCGTAGTGGTCGGAAAACCTGTGCCAACAGCCAATATGCCTACAGTTCCTGCTCCAGACGAAACATACAACTGAGAATTGGTTACTGCTACTACACGTGTGTTTCCATTGTTTCCGTTGGAAACCTGAACAGATGTGTTTCCAGCTAAGTTAGAATATCGTACTCCGCCACCAGTTAAACCAGTGCCGCCTGCACCTGCAGTCCAAAATGAGTTTCCATCAATGGTGACAGCAGAACGAATGCTTTGACCGTTAAAGCCGTCTGTAATGGTTGTACTTGTGTTAAAGGTTCCAGAAAAGTCTACCCTTGCTACAACTCTTGGTGTAACAGTAGGGTTTGTTGATGAGACAGCAGTAGTAACAACTGGGTTGGCACTGTAGCCTGCCAGTGTTAAATATTTGCCATCAGGAGACAAGTTCAGATAACCTTCTGTGGTTGAAGTGCCTGATTGAGTGAATGGATTATTGGCACCTTGCATGCTTACAGGTGCAAGAATACTTTGTACCAGTGTTCCCAAATTGTTATATTCTCTCAAAAACACTGGTGTAGCTGCAGATCCAAGTGTAGTTCCAGTTTCGCCAGAAACAGCCACCACATAGTTACCCGGCATAAAAGCAACACCTGCTGCATAAACCTGCCCGGTAATTGCCACATTCACCGTGGCAGCACCGGTAGAAGCAACCGGAATGTTTCCGGCAAAAGTTCCGACAGTAATTCCTGTTAAGCGCACATACACATCTGAAGTTGGCACAGTACCTGCAACTGGCGTAAAGCTTAAGCTGGAACTTACGGTTGCAAAATTAGAAACAGTTGAAAACTCATAGCCAGCCAATGGGCCTACAGTTAAAGGATTGGCGCCAAGGAATGAACCTTCTACAGTAAATGTTCTGCCTTGAGAAGCATGGGTATGGTTGGCAAATACTTTCCCTGGCAAAGCAGCCGTGCTGGCCGATACCAAAGGCCCTGTCACAGTGCCTGAAAGTGCAATACCGGGAGGGGAGCCCATACCTCCACCGCAGGTAGTGGCCGATCCGCTTACCGGACCCGCAGGTGCTGCACTCGTTGTTCTGAAATATACGGTACTGTTGGCCGCATTGAAAGTGCCTCCGGCTGTGTAGTCAAAAGTTCGGCTGGCGCCATAGGTTACGTTGTCTTTCGATACTTCGAAGTTGGTTGGGGCATTTACTGTAACAGCATCAGCTAAGGGGGTGAGCAAAGAACCTGTGATGGTGGTGGTGGCTGGCGTTCCGGGGCTACCAAAAGTGCCAACCATGCCAGTGATGCTGGTTGGTGAAAAGGAGAATGAAGGACCACCTGCAGCAGTACTTGTTACGCTGATGTTGTCTATGCTTATTTTGGGTCTGCTGCCTGTGGTGCCTCCAGAGCCATTGTGATAGTAAAACCGTAGACGGGCGTTGGCTGCATTATCAAAAGCTGCTGGTAAAGAAAGGGCTGATGCTGAACCACTACCCACAACATTGTTGGTGGCCAGGTATGGTAAACCTGTGCCGGTTAGTTCTGTATAAGTTATTCCATCTGTGCTGTAATAAACCCGAACAGTGCCTGTTCTATTACCAGTTGAGTTAAAAACTGTTTCAAAATCTGCAGAAAATGTACCTGCTGTTCTTCCAGTAAAATCAAGGTATAATTCAATTGCTGCTGACGTAGTATTATCTGTAGCACCTGTACTCAACAATTGAATATTGGCTGTACCTCTTTGAACACCACCGGAACTTGCTGTTACAAAGACTAAATTTGTAGCTGTAGAAAGCCTCACACCATCTGGAATAGTTCCTGTAGCGTTAACAGCAAGCCCTCGCCATTCCGTGGAGCTTGGACCATTAAATCCATTCGGCCAATTGGTTGCGTTGGCAATATCAGCAAAATCTTCTGCGTAATTGCCGGACGACATGTTGTAGTAAGTTTGGGCATTCACTACCCCTGAAAACAAAAAAACAATCAATAGGAGTGCACTATTTATGGTTTTGAAACTTGATTGCCAAAAAGGCAACACATTTTTGCAGCTATTCTGCTGTGTGGAACTGTAAGGGTACGTCATAATGATTGGAAGTTTAGCTTTCGAAGTCAAAAGTATATTTTTAATTTGGTATAAAACTTACACCTTTTTTTAAAATCCTTTCGAAAAACTAAGGCGTTGCTTTTGTAATGTAAATGCTTCGTACTGATACCCGTTTAACAATCAGCTAGTTGCGATGGGAGTTTTTAACGAAAGGTTGAAGGAAATTTATTACATGATTTTTTTCACAAATGTGAAAATTGCAAATTCTGGTGATTGGCTTGTTTTAGAAGCCAAAAAATGTAGAAATGACCAAAAAAATAATCGGGTTGTGCCGAAATCGAAGGCTCATTCAGATTGAAGACTATTAAAAACAGCCTTGATTTTGAAAAAATTCAAAAACTATATCCGAATCTTAGTAAACAGCTTTGTAATTGATTTTGATATCCAAATCTGTCACTTTTCCTTTTTCTATCACCACAGGACTGATGATGTTGTCGCCATCGAAAGCGTTGGAATACCATTGTTCTTCTTCCCAAACCAGGATTGAATATTTACCATCGGGCAGGTAAAACGAGAAACAGCCTTGTTTATCTGTTTGAATGAGGTACAAACATTTGGTTTGAATGTCAGTAAAGAAAGTCATATCGCCTGCATTCGTGGTTTTACTCACCGGAGTAGGCGCAAAAACACCAAGAATTCGCTTCACCTTTTTTGTTGGAAAGATATAGTCGCCATCGGGAGAAGGCATGTGGTTTCCTTCTAAAAACGTGACCTGGCCTTTTATACCTTGCTTAAATATTTTCTTGCAACCCGACTTTGCCACTTTAGGATATCCGGAACCCTTTGGGCCGTTTATTTTGCAAGAAAACAGCATGGCCGCCAAAAGCAATGGGAACACAACAGCCGAAATGAAACTGAAAGTGGATTTAATGGTCATGGAGTAAACAATAAGGTTGGGTCACGATTTTTTGAATAACGAATCTACGAACTGATATTTGCTAAACACCTGTAAATCCTGAATTTTTTCACCCACACCTATGTATTTCACCGGTATTTTAAATTGGTCGGCTATGGCTATCACCACGCCACCTTTGGCAGTGCCGTCCAGTTTGGTGATGGCCAGGGCTGTTACGTCGGTAGCTTTTGTAAATTCTTTGGCCTGCAGCAAAGCATTTTGTCCGGTAGATCCATCCAAAACAAGCAATACTTCGTGTGGTGCATCAGGAATCACCTTTTGCATCACCCTTTTAATTTTGCTCAACTCGTTCATCAGGTTTACCTTGTTGTGCAAGCGCCCTGCTGTATCTATAATAATGACATCGGCACCAATTTCAACGCCTTTTTTTACGGCATCATAAGCCACAGATGCAGGATCGGTGTTCATGCCGTGGTCTATTACAGGCACACCTGAACGTTCGCCCCAGGCTTTCAATTGGTCTACTGCCGCAGCTCTAAAAGTATCTGCTGCACCTAAAACCACTTTTTTGCCAGCCTGCTTAAACTGAGAAGCCAATTTTCCAATAGTGGTTGTTTTGCCCACACCATTTACACCTACCACCATCATCACAAAAGGTTTCGAAGGCAAAGTACCGATAAAATCTTCGATAGGAGTTTCAGGATTGGCATTGAGCAAGCGGGCCACTTCCTCCTTCAAAATTCTGTCGAGCTCGTCGGTGCTGGTATATTTATCAGCTTCTACCCGCAGTTCAATAGCTTTTATGATTTTAACGGTTGTGTCTGCGCCTACATCAGCCGAAATAAGAATTTCTTCCAGCTCATCGAGAACTTCTTCATCCACTTTAGACTTGCCAACAAGCACTCTGCCAAGCTTACTAAAAATGCTTTGGCTCGATTTCTCCAAACCTTTATCTAAGGTTTCTTTTTTGTCTTTAGAGAAAAAGCTAAAAAGTCCCATGCGCTATGCTATTAATTGGGGTGAAACAAAAATCCCCCTTAACGGGGGACTTCATCAGAATCAGGTTGAATTTATTTGGAATTCAAGAAGTCCTGCACCCCATCATTGGGTACAATTTCTTCTCTGAAAGTGTAGGCTCCGGTTTTAGGAGACTTCACTGCCTTGATTACTTTGGTAAAGTTTTTACCAGTTCCCGTTTTGAGGGTTGCAACTACTTTCTTTGCCATGGTTCTATTACTTAATTTCTTTGTGAACAGTTACTTTTCGTAAAACAGGGTTGAATTTTTTCAATTCAATACGCTCGGGCGTGTTTTTCCTGTTTTTGGTTGTGATATATCTGGACGTACCAGCTACGCCTGAGTTCTTGTGCTCAGTGCATTCTAATATGACCTGGATGCGGTTACCTTTCTTTGCCATCTTAAATCCCTTTTGAAATGGGGTGCAAAACTAAACTTAATATTTTATTTTTAGTAACTTGCCGGAAAAATTATTCAGAAAGCCTCTCAACAAGGCTTTGTTTTTCAATTATCTGCTGCAAACAGAATGAGTAGCTTCCCCAAAATAGAATGGAATTTTCTTCAATCGCTCAGCATATCAGGTTTGGTTTTGAGCCTTTTTTCGCATGCAGGACTGATGTTTATCAATAAATCGGTTGAGCATTTCGAGCGTGTGTATTATGTGTGGGCAGTGGTTTTTCTGCTGGGTTGCCTGCTGCAATGGCTTTTTGCCAAGGGTTACATACATTATTCGGTCGACGATCACCACCACGACCATACCCATTGATTCTCCTTTATTTCAAACCTGGTTTCCAACCCTCATGAAACCTTTTCAAGCGGCAAGGTTGGCGGTACATCAGTTTATAGTTGCTGCCACCGATGTGCCGATTTTTGAAAACAAAGTGGTTCATCAGGTTTGTTCCACTTACAAATTGACCCAAGAGGCAGAATGGGCAGGGCGCCGGGTTTTGCTTCCGCTTTTAGACGAAGATGAAGAAGGAATTGGTGCTGCCATTTCGCTCAGGCACCATGCTCCGGCCCATGTTGGGGCAACAGTAACAGTAACTGCCTGGCCGATTTCGTTGGCTGGTAATAAGTTAATTTGCAGTTTTGAAGCCCGAATTGGCGACCAGCTCGTGGCCGGGGGCGAAACAGAGCAGGCTATATTGCTCCGTTCGGCAATGGATAAAATTTTGAAAAACAGCTAATTGCATGCATAGATCTCATACTTGTGGCCAACTGAGGGCCACCGATATTGGAACAAAAGTAACCTTGTCGGGCTGGGTGCAGCGCATACGAGACAAAGGAGGTTTGATTTGGATAGACCTTCGTGATCGCTACGGCATTACCCAAATTATTTTAAATGAAAGTGAGCAATCGCCTGAATTGTGCAAAGCCGCCAGAAGTCTCAATCGTGAGTTTGTGGTGAAAGTGAAAGGCAATGTAGTGGAGCGTGCATCAAAAAACGACAAAATTCCAACAGGCGATATTGAAATTGTACCCGCACAAATAGAAGTGCTGAATGCAGCATTAGTGCCTCCTTTTATTATAGAAGACGAAACAGATGGGGGTGAAGACATCCGCATGAAATACCGTTACCTTGATTTGCGCCGGGGAATTGTGCGGCAAAATCTGGAGCTCCGCCATCGATTGGCTTTGGCAACAAGAAGGTACTTAGATGGTTTGCAATTTATTGAAGTAGAAACGCCGGTTCTCATCAAATCTACACCCGAAGGTGCCCGGGATTTTGTGGTGCCAAGTCGCATGCATCCGGGTGAGTTTTATGCTTTGCCACAGTCGCCTCAAACATTTAAGCAATTGTTGATGGTGTCTGGTTTCGACCGCTACTATCAGATTGTGAAGTGTTTTCGGGACGAAGACTTGCGGGCCGACCGTCAGCCGGAGTTTACCCAGATTGACTGCGAAATGAGTTTTGTGGAGCAGGAAGACATTCTTAATACTTTCGAAGGGCTCACCAGGCAACTTTTTAAAGAAATTAAGGGGATAGAATTGCCTGCTTTTCGGCGTATGCCTTTTTCAGAAGCTTTGGAAAAATATGGCTCTGATAAACCAGATTTAAGGTTTGGCATGGAGTTTCATTACCTGGATGGTTTGGTAAAAAACAAGGGTTTCAATGTGTTTGACCAGGCTGAAACTGTAATAGGCATTTGTGCGTCTGGTTGTGGAGAGTACACCCGCAAGCAATTGGATGAATTGACCGACTGGGTGAAACGTCCGCAAATTGGAGCTGGTGGTTTGGTGTATGTAAAACTAAACAACGACGGCACCATTAAATCATCGGTAGATAAATTTTTCAATGAAGCCGATTTGCAATCATGGGCTCAAGCCATGGGGGCAAAAACCGGCGATTTGCTGCTTATCATGAGCGGGGCATTGGCCAAAACCCGCAAGGCGCTCAGCGAATTGCGGCTTGAAATGGGCACCCGTTCAGGATTGAGAAATAAAGATCATTTTGAAGTACTTTGGGTCATGGATTTTCCATTGCTCGAATATGGAGAAGAAGAAAATCGTTGGTTTGCCATGCACCATCCTTTCACTTCGCCCAAGCCCGAAGACATGCATTTGATAGACACCGATCCTGGGGCGGTGCGTGCCAATGCCTATGATCTGGTAATCAATGGCGTAGAAATTGGTGGCGGCAGCATTAGAATTCATGACCGGGGCATTCAGCAACGCATGTTTAGTTTGCTTGGTTTCTCGGACGAAGAAGCGAAAAAGCAGTTTGGCTTTTTGATGGAAGCCTTTGAATATGGGGCTCCTCCACACGGTGGCATTGCTTTTGGTTTCGACCGACTTTGCACCTTGTTTGGTGGTTCCGAATCGATTCGGGATTTTATTGCTTTCCCTAAAAACAATGCAGGCCGGGACGTAATGATCGACACACCATCTACCATAGATCAGAAACAGCTGAACGAGCTGGGAATTGCAGTAAAATAGGGGAGAGGGTTAATTTTTAGCGTAAAACTGTTTCGCTTACTTTAACTAATCGGAATGGTTAATCGGAACGGTGTAAAACTCCAAAGCCATTTCTAGACTCAAAGCTTTTCAATGTATCTTTTTAAACTCCTCCAATCAGCCACAACAGCCTAAAGTTTTGCCTTTTGCAACCTTTGTTTGCTTGTCGGGCCAATACGCCTGAATGGCAGAAAACTCCCAATCCATCATTGTTTTGGTGAAATCGTGGTGAATAAGGTTGGAATGAATATAATGGATGAGTCGGCGCAAATGCTGCTCTCTTTCAACGGGTTTTCGCTTGAAATTGGGAATAAACAATGATCCCATACGGTATTGCTGCTTGTTGAATGCCTGCGGGTAGGATTGGAAAAATTTGCCAAAACGTATGGAAAGATAATCTGACACAAGTCCCATTGGCTTTATCTGCCGATCCGTTTACTGATTCTCAAACCGAAGTTTCCATTCTGCTACCATCATTTCGACAGACCTTATTTGAATGGAAAAATGGATATGATTTGGCATTAAACAAGAGGAAAAAGTCTCTGCCAGAGGGTGAATTCTTTCAGCGTACAACTTTAGGAAATAATGGTAGTTACCCGGTTTGCAAACACATTTTCTTTTCCATTAGCATGGTTGTAAACATGGTAGGTTTTGCCAGGTATAAGCGGGATTTCTTTGTTATTCATGGTTTCCTGACCGATTTCTTTGCTGGTATTTATAAACCATTCCGATCGTTCCGATTGCTCAAAGCAAACGGAACGATTCTTATCGGAAAGGTTTTTAAAATTACCTCCTCACCATCACTTTCACTATTTCAACTTTACCCTGGCCTTTCAATTCTACAAAATAAATACCTGCTGGTAACTCCCTCACGTCGATACTCATGCTTTCGTTTTGCGGATTTAGCAGGTATTTGATTTCCTGGCCGAGTAGATTCATTATACGTACTTCTGCTATGCCATCACCCGCCAGTATCAAGTCGTTTTGCACTGGATTTGGATATACTTTCCAAGGTTTGAAAGGGATTGGCACATCAAAATCTGTAACCACAACAAATTGAACAGCAGAGGTTACTGTGCAACCATCAAGCCGAACCAAGACAGAGTAATCGCCGCTTACCGTTGGTCTGTAGGTGTTTAGATTGGCACCAACAACAGGGGCACCATTGAGCAACCATTGGTAAAACTGTCCATTGGCAGGTGTTGCAACCAGGTTGCCGCCGTCAAGGGCAAAACCAGCTACTCCAAAGTCATTCACATAAGCAAAAGCAGGAATTCGTTGGCTTACGCAACTGCCGACTATGTTGCTCACATAATAGGTGGTGCTTGCTTGTAAAACAGGAGTTGTGTAGTTGGGGCCGGTAGCTCCGGGAATAGGTAAACCGCCTGTAGCCACGGTGAACCACCTAAAGTTTGAACCTCCTGTGGCCCGAAGTGTAGCCATCCCTTGCCGGCAAACGGTGTCTCCGGTAGTTGTAGGATTTGCAGGGGCAGCTAACACAGTAACCACTTTGGTGTCAGATCCTTGACACGTCGGACTTTGGATGAAGGTAACCGTGTAAGTGAGCGTAAATGCCCCAATGCCTGACGCTATTGGATTGAAAACACCTCCAGCAGAAACGCCAGATCCGCTCCAGGTGCCGCCTGCACCAATTACGCCTTGCAACACAAACGCACCGTCGGATAAACAAACGGTTTGGTCAGGTCCTGCATTTACAGTGAGCGGCGAAATAATGTCTGAAACTGTTACTTGCTTGGTCGCACTTGCTGCACAACCATTCACGGTTACAGTGTAGGTGATGATATTGGTTGAGCCGGGCAATACAAACCCTGGTGTAAACAAACCATTCACGTTCACGCCGTTGCCGCTCCAGGTTCCGCCGGCAGGTAAACCGGTAAACTGAACAGATTGTGTGGAGAAACAGATGGATTCATTTCCTCCCGCATCTGCGATTAGCAATGGCGTTACATCGATCACTAAAGTTCGTGTAGCCTCACAATTGTTAAAGGAAACAGAATATGTTACTGTTTGCTGTCCCGGTCCGGTAAGAGTTGGATTAAACAAGCCGCCCGAAGTTACGCCTGTTCCGTTCCAAACACCACCTGCTGGAGTAGCCGACAATTGGCGAGGTGTGGCATTGGCGCAAATGGGTTGTTGGGTTGGGAAGGAAACGTTTGGCCTCAATTGAACAGTGATGGTAACTGAGTCTATGCCTGTGCAGGTTGTTCCGGGATCTGTAAAGTTGTAATAAGCTTTAAAGTTACCAGGAGTCGCTGGCGTAAACACACCAGCTGAACTTACGTTTTGCCCACTCCAGACGCCGCCTTGGGGGTTTGCACGCAAAGTGATTATACCTGTTGCTTCGCAAACGGATGTGTCGTTCTGCGCTGTCACAACCGGTGGTGCAGTAATTCCAATGGCAATTGCCTGAGAAATAGCAGTAGCTGGATTGGCACAAACTGCATTTGAAACCAAGGTAGCTGTTATTGAACTTGTTGCTGATAAGTTTAGTGTGAAACTGCTTGTATTTTGACCTGAAACCAAATTGCCATTCACCCGCCATTCATACGTTGGTGCCGTGCCTCCGTTTGTTGGCGTTGCAGAAAAGTTAATGGCGGTTCTGGCGCAGAAACTATTGCCAGATGGCGTTGAACTGATGTTCACAGCCGGGGCAACAGATGGGCTTATTGTTATTTGAAGGGCAGGAGAAGTGGCAGTATTTGGATTGGCACAGGTAGAATTTGAAGTCATTACTACGGTGATCTGATCGCCAGAGGCCAAACTTGAAGCGGTCAATGTTGCTCCCGTTTGACCTGCTTGCACATTGCCGTTCAACCGCCAAACATAAGCAGGAGTTGTTCCCCCATTCACCGGATTGGCAGTGAAAATTACTGTTTGTCCGGCACAAATGATGTTGTTTGCTGTATTTGAAGTTACAGTTACAGCAGCCGGACTACCTGGCGTTACGGTAATGGTTTGCAAGGCGGAAGTCACTTCTATTGGATTGGCACAAATGGCATTCGATGTAAGCCTTGCTGCTACCGTATTTCCATTAGCCAGGCTGCCGTTGATATAGGTGTTTGCGGTTTGTCCTGGCACTATGTTGCCATTCAACAACCAGGCATAAGCAGGATTGGAACCGCCATTAGTAGCGTTTGCTGTGAAGGTTACACTTTGACCTTGGCAAATGGTGTTGCCTGCCACACTGGATAAAACCGCAACTGCCGGAACAACAGCAGGTGTTAAAGTCAACACAAAAGCCTGAGATGTTATAACCGCCGGACTGGCGCAATTGGCTGTAGATGTGAGCCTTACTGTATAATTAGCTGTTCCTGAAAGGCTTGTCGGCGTCGGATATGTGCTGGAAGTAGCACCTTGGATAATATTTCCACTCAGCAACCATTGGTAAGCAGGCGCAATGCCACCGTTTGTAATACCAGCAGTAAGGGTGATACTTATTCCTTCGCAAATGGTATTTCCCTGGTTGCTTGTAATAGCGACTGTAGGTGTAACAGCTGGTGAAACTGTAATCAAAATACTGGATGAAATAGCCGTTTCAGGATTGGCGCAAGCTGCATTTGATGTAAGCCTGACGCTTATCTGGCTGTTGTTGGCCAAACTGCTGCTTGAATATGTGGCATTGGTTTCTCCTGCAATAGCATTGCCATTCAACCTCCATTGGTATTGCGGATTGGTTCCTCCATTTGTTGGTGCAGCCGTAAAAATTACATTTTGACCTGTACAAATGCTATTGTTTTGCGCATTTGAATTGGCTGAAACAGCTGGAGTTACCGCAGGTGAAACTGTAATCGTTTGAGTAGCAGATGAAACAGTAGCCGGACTTGCACAATTAGCATTTGATGTAAGCCGAATCGAGACTGTTTGGCCATTGGTTAAAGTCGAAGTAGTAAAAGTTGGATTGGTTTGGCCGTTTACAACCGTTCCGTTTACAAGCCACTGGTATTGCGGATTGGTTCCTCCATTGCTGGCATTGGCTGTAAAAGTAATGCTTGTACCTGTACAGATGGCGTTTCCTGGCACACCCGAACTAAACGTGATAGCTGGAACAACCGTTGGATTTACCGTAATAACGAATGGTTGCGAGGTAACCGTTGCAGCATTCGCACAATTGGCATTGGAAGTCAATTGTACCGTGTAGCCAGCTATTCCTGTAAGTGAGGTAGGCGTAGTGTAAGAGGCCAAAGTTGCTCCTGTTATTTGTGCTCCGTTCAGGAACCACTGGTATTGCGGATTGCTGCCACCGTTGGTAATTCCGGCAGTAAGTGCCGATGTGTTTCCCTGACAAAGGTTGGCTCCCTGGCTGCTGCTAATCGAAGCTGTTGGCGTTACTGCATTGGTCACCGTTACAGTAATTGGCGCAGAAGTCACAGACGCAGGAGTTGAACAACTGAACGAAGATGTTAGCCGAACCCTTACCTGGGCATTGTTGCTTAAATTGCTTGTTGTGAATGTTGGGAAAGTTTGGCCGGGTACATCTGTGCCATTTAATGTCCATTGGTATTGTGGACTTATTCCTCCATTGGTAGGTGTAGCCGTGAAGGTGATGTTCTGACCTTGGCAAATGCTATTGCCCGAAACATTGGATGCACTAGTTACCGAAGGCGTAATGCTATTGATCAAAGTAACTGTAATTGGTTGCGAAGTGGCAGAAGCAGGAGAAGCACAAGGATCCGAAGAATTCACTTCAACTGTTACCTGGGCATTGTTGGTTATTGAACCTGAAGTATAAGTAAACCCTGTTTGACCGTTGACAACATTTCCGTTTACCCGCCACACATAAGTGGGATTAGTGCCGCCGTTTACCGGGTTAGCCGTAAATGTGATACTTGTTCCCACGCAAACCGGCCCGTTGGCAACATTGCTGCTCAAGGTTACAGAAGGTGCCACTGCACTTACTACTGTAACCTGAAAATTGGTCGAAGTTACAGTTGGCGGAGTAGCACAAACGGCACTACTTGTTATCCGAACCTGGAAATTATTCGAGCCAGTCAGGTTGTCTTCTGTCGTGTAAAAAGGAAGGTTGGCTCCCGGAATTATGTTTCCATTCAACAACCAGACAAAAATAGGTTCGCTGCCTCCGCCGTTAGCATTTGCCGACAATGCAATGGGGTTTCCGGCACAAGTTTGGTTTCCTCCAGTATTGGAACTGATAGAAATAGAGGGAGTCACAACAGGATTCACCACCATGGAAATGATATTGGAGGCTGCCGGATTTGGAGCAGCGCAGGTGGCACTTGAGGTGAGCGCCAGGCTTACCTGATCTCCATTTTGCAAGTTCGATGCTGTGAAATTACTATTTCCATTTCCAATAAAGGGTTGTCCGTTTATCCTCCAACTGTAGGTAGGATTATTGCCTCCATTGGCAATGGTGGAACTGAAAGTCACAGTTTGTCCCTGGCAAATACTGGCTCCGGCTACCGAATTGGTGATGTTTGCCGATACTTCAACTGTAGGGCTCACGGTATAAGCAATTTCGTTTGAAACTATTTCTGAAGGATTAAAGCAACCTGAAGTGGATCTTACCCGCAGTCGGACTGTGGCACCTACAAAGTTATTTCCTAAGACAAGGCTTGCGCCAGTGGCGCCGGTAAATTCATTTCCATTTACAAACCATTGGAATTGCGGGTTATTACCTGCTGTAACCGTGGATGTGAAAGAAATGCTGTTCCCCTGACAAACAGTATTGCCAGTGGCATTAGAACTGACGCTGGCTGTAGGTGTGCTACCCTGTTGCAGGTTGATGTTCAGGTTTCTGGCAATGCTGTTGCCACAGATATTGGTTGCAACCACAGAAACAGTTCCAGAAGTGCTGCCAAAATCCACAAAAATACCGTTGGTTCCCTGGCCTGAAACAATGTTTGAGCCCGGTGGAACTGTCCAGCTAAATCCAGTGTTGCCCGACTGATTGGCCACTGTGTATCTCACAAAGGTAGTACCTGGACAAAGGCTGGTTTGCCCTGAAATTATACCTGGCTGAGCCGGAGTGGCAAAAATGGTGAATGGTACCGAAGGGCTTCCGCTGGTGGCCGGGTTAGAAGCAATGATGCGAATACGGTAGTTTCCGCTGCTGGTAAGTCCTGTAGGCAAGTTGCCATTGATGATACCACTTGTGGTACTGTTGAACACCCCAATGGTTAATGGATTTGAAAATTCGCCATTGGCGTTCGACAACTGGGCTGTAAATGAATTGCCAGCACTTTGTGTTGGGCTGGTAAAAGGAATGTTGATGCCGCCACCTGAACAATAAGGCGATTCTGTTAAGGTGCCCACCAGTGGCACATTGCTCACACAAGCAATGGCCGCCCGCCAGCCAATGGTGCTAAAATTGTTGTTGGAAATAAATTCAAATGTTAGGCTATTTCCAGTAGAGGTAACTATTCCAGGGCTATTGGTTCCTGTATAATTGCCTATAGGTGTGGAGTTTACACTTGAGCCATCATATATCCAAATGCGATCTGGTCCGTTCTCCAATTGAAATTGTTGGAAATTAAATTGTAAACGACTGCCCGGTGTGCCACTGTAAAATGTAATACGCTTACTAAAATTGTTGGAGTAGTTGTTGTTGAGGCCGCCATCGTCTGTAAAAATTCCTGAGCAAGCCACCCTGATCCCGCTTCGCATGGGGATAATATCTGGTTGTGGTGGGTTGTCTGTACAATAGAAATTAGCTACCCAGCCTGTGTTTTGGGCTACTAAAGACCTGAATCTGAATGTGATGCAATTGCCTGAAGATACGATGGGTTCTACGGTGCCAAAACCAGTGAGCACCGCCATTAATGGACTGCTTGCTGTGTTGCCATCAAACACAAAAAGGCTGTCGCCATTGGCAAAGCCATATTGTGAAGTGTTAAAATTGAATACAAGCCTATTGCCAGTGGGCGAACAAATGGTTTGGGTATAGTTTCGGGCAGACAAATAATTGCCTACATAACCATCGTCGAACCAGCGACCTTCGCAAGCATTGATTGGCGTGTTGCTTATCACAAAGTCAGGAAGGACAGGGCCGGCGCAGGCAATGGTGGCAGCCCAACCCGCAGTTGAAGAGAAGCTGTTGGATGTAAACTGAAACGTAAGACTGCTTCCCGATGAAAGTACAATAGCCGGCGAATTGGTTCCACTGTAAGTACCTATAAGTGGAAATGCTGTACCTGGTCCGTCATAAATTCTCAACAGATCAATTGCGTTTTCGGTCATAAACTGAGAAAAATCGAACCTGAGTCGTTCGCCGTTTTTGGATCTGAAGGTTTGGATCTGACTGGTGTTGTTGCTGTAGTTTCCGGTTAAACCACCCTGGTCGGCAAAAATACCGCTGCACACCACCCGAAGACCTGTGCTCATGGAATATACTATGTTTGTCGGTGCTTCGCTCACGCAGGAAATGATGGCTGCCCAACCTTGATCTACAGTTGAAGTGTTCAAGTCCGATTTGTATCGGAAAGTAAGGCAAGTGCCAGTGCTGGTGAGGGTTTCTATGGTTGACTGGTTTATATAGTAGCCCACCAAAGGTGCTGTTATGGAGTTTCCATCATACACAAAAAGTGTATCATTGGTAGAAATTCTGGACGCTAAGTTGTTGAAATTGAACTGAATTTTGCCATTATTTCCTGTTGCACAAAAGGTTTGAATCCTATTTTCGCCAATGGGGTAGTTTGCTTCTGCACCTCCATTGTCATAAAATGCTCCTGAGCATGCATTTGTAGTGCCTGCACTCATGTTGTAAACCGGAAGCGTTTCTCCAAAACAATCAATAGCCGCTGCCCAGCCCGTTGTGGTAGAGCTGGAGTTGGAGGTAAATTGGAAAGTGAGCCGATTGCCTGTCGAAACCACAATACCCGGACTTATGGTGCCAGTGAATGTGCCTATCAAAGGTGCATTGATGCTTGCCCCATCGTAGATGCGCAAAAAGTCAATATTATTTTCCAATGAGAATTGCTGGAAGTTGAACCTAATTCGTTGTCCGCTTTCCGATTGGAAGATTTGAACGAGGTTTTGGTTGTTGAAATAGTTGCCGTTTAATCCACCCTGATCTGCAAAAATACCTGAACAGGTAGACCTAAGCCCCGTGCTCATGGAGTAAACTACTTGTTCCGGCGGTTCTGGTGAACAGGAAATCAGCGCTTTCCATCCATCTAAGCTGTTTTGCAAGTCCGACTTAAATCTGAAGGTTAAGCATGTTCCGCCGGAGGTTAATTTTTCTACTCTGGAACTGTTTACATAAATGCCAATCAAGCGGCTCAATATGCTGTTTCCATCGTAGGCCCACAAAGAATCACCAGTACCAAGGCTAAAGTTTGTGAAGTCAAAAACAATGCGTTGCTGGTTGTTTGAGCAAAAGGTTTGCACCCTATTTTCATTTAGCCCATAAGTTGCCCCTCCTCCTGCATGATCATAAAATACACCTTCGCAAGTGTTTACCGTACCGGAACTCATATTGTAATTGGGTAAGGCAGACCCCGCACATTGAATATTGGCATTCCAACCTGCAAACGAGGAACTTGAGCTGGAAACAAACCTGAATGTTAAGTGATTGCCGGTCGAGGTAATGGTTAAACCTGCAGGTTGGAATCCGGAAAGTGTAGTAAGCAAAGGCCATGAACTTGATGGACCATCATAAATTTCAAGTCTATCAAGGTTGCTTCCTTCTGTTTGAAAACTATTGAATACAAAACGCAACCTTTCTCCATTGGGTGAACGAAAAGTCTGAACCTTGTTTGAATTGTTGAAATAATTGCCATTCAGCCCACCTTCATCGGCAAAGATACCCTCGCAAGCCACCCTGAGACCGGAACTCATGGGGTAAACCGTAAGTTCTGCATCTGTGACACAGGAAAATACAGAGGCCCAGCCTTGAGCTGTTGCGTTGTTCGATTTGAATCTGAAGGTGAAACAAGCTCCTGAACTATAAATGGTTTCGAAAAATGATCCACCTACCAAAATACTTTTGAGTGTGCTGTTTACCGTGTTGCCGTCGTAGATAAACAAGGTATCTCCACTTTGAAGGGTGGCGGCATTGTTGTTAAATTCAAATTTAAGCTTTTGTCCATTGTCGGAGCAAAAGGTTTGAACCCGATTTTCAAAGGAGCCATAGTTGGCCATTTTTCCACCTGAATCATAGAATGCACCTGAGCAAGCAGAAACCGTTCCTGAACTCATGTTGTATTCGGTGAGCGCTAGGCCAAAGCAGGCAATATTGGCCGAAAAACCAGCTGCAGAACTGCTGCCATCACTTCTGAATCTGAAAGTAAGGCTACTGCCTGTAGAGGTGACAACTCCTGGTGAACCGCCGCCTTGCCATTGTCCCAAATAGGGTGAATTGGTGTTTGGACCATCCCAAATTTGAATCCAATCACAGCATTGTTCGGTGCTAAACTGAGTAAAAGTAAACCTCAGTCTTTCTCTATTCAACGACTGAAAGGTTTGGGTTTGGAACAGGTTGTTCGTGTAGCTGCCACTTGGTCCACCGTTGTCTGTAAAAGTGCCGCTGCAAACACCTCTGATGCCGGAGCTCATGGTATATACATTTGCACCCGGAGCAGTTGCTGTGCAGGATATGCTGGCTTGCCAGCCCCGGTCGTTTGTGTTCAGAATATCTGATTTGAATCGGAAAGTGATGCAGGTGCCGGATGAAGTGAGCCTTTCTACCACCGAACCTGACACAAATGCACCAAGTAGCGGAGCATTTACACTGTTTCCATCGAAGGCAAATAAGGTGTCGTTGGCTCCCAGAAAGAAGCTGCTGTTGGCAAAATCGAACTGGATGCGCTGCCCGTTGTTGCTGCAAAAAGTTTGGGTTCTGTTTTCATTGCTGCTGTAGCTTCCTGTTCTTCCACCTGCATCGAAAAAAGTGCCCGAACAAGTGTTTGTGGTGCCACTGCTCATATTGTATTCTGGCAATGCTGTTTCAAAACACCCGATGGCAGCTGCAAATCCGGCTCCTACGCTAGTGCCATCGCTTCTGAATCGGAAGGTAAGTGAGTTGCCAGTTGAAGAGATAATTCCAGGGCTTGACCCACCTTGCCATGTTCCTAAAAATGTGCCCTGATCGGTGGGGCCATCCCAGATTTGGAGCCAGTCGCAGCATTGCTCGGTGCTGAATTGAGTGAAGGTGAATCGGAGCCTTTGCCCATTCAATGAACGGAAAGTTTGAGTTCTGAACTGATTGCTGGAATAGTTGCCACTAAGGCCACCATCGTCGGCGAAAATTCCACTACAAACGCCCCTGATGCCCGAGCTCATGGAGTAGGTGTTGATAGCAGGAGCTTCTTCTGTAGTACAACTGATGGCAGCTTGCCAGCCTCTATTATTGGTGTTTCCGGCATCGCTTTTAAACCTGAATGTGATGCAAGTGCCTGTGCTGATGAGGGTTTCAATTCTTGAGCCTGACACATAAGCGCCAAGCAATGAGCTGTTTACACCGTTGCCATCATAAGCAAAAAGGGTATCGTTTGACCCTATAAATACATTGTTTTGCTGAAAATCGAACCTGATTTTTTGCCCGTTGTTGCTGCAAAAAGTTTGGATGCGATTCTCGTTGCTTGTGTAGTTTCCGTTTCTTCCTCCTTCGTCAAAAAATACGCCTGCACAAGTGTTTGTGGTTCCACTGCTCATGTTGTATTCTGGCAAAGCTGTTTCAAAACACTCGATGGCTGCTGCAAATCCGGCTCCTACGCTAGTGCCATCGCTTCTGAATCGGAAGGTGAGTGAATTTCCGGTAGAGGTGATGATGCCCGGACCGCTGCCACCTTGCCATTGACCCAAAAAAGTGGCCTGGTCGGTTGCACCATCCCAGATTTGAAGCCAGTCGCAGCATTGCTCTGTACTAAACTGTTGGAAGGTGAATCGCAGCCTTTCCCCGTTGAGTGAGCGAAAAGTCTGGGTCCTGAATTGGTTGCTGGAATAATTTCCGCCAATGCCCCCGTCGTCTACAAATATTCCATTGCAAACGCCCCTGATCCCGGAACTCATGTTGTATGTGTTTGAGGAAGGTGCTTCTTCGGTAGTGCAGCTGATGGCGGCCTGCCAACCTCTTCCATTGGTATTCGTTGCATCGCTTTTGAAACGGAAAGTGATGCATGTGCCTTGGCTGATGAGGGTTTCAATTCGTGAACCGCTCACATAAGCGCCAAGCAATGAGCTGTTTACGCCATTGCCATCATAAGCAAAAAGGGTATCGTTTGATCCTATAAATACATTGTTTTGCTGAAAATCGAACCTGATTTTTTGCCCGTTGTTGCTGCAAAAAGTTTGAACCAGATTTTGGTTGCCGGTATATTCTCCAGTTCTTCCACCTGCGTCAAAAAACACCCCGGAGCAGGTATTGATGGTGCCCGTTCCCATGGCATATTCTGTAAGCACGGGGCCTGCACATTCAATGGTGGCTGCCCAGCCTGAGCCGGAACTGCTGCCATCGCTTCTGAACCGAAAAGTGAGTGAATTTCCGGTAGAGGTGATGATGCCCGGACCGCTGCCACCTTGCCATTGACCCAAAAAAGTGGCCTGGTCGGTTGCACCATCCCAGATTTGAAGCCAGTCGCAACACTGCTCTGTACTAAAGCTTTGAAAATTGAACCGTAGTCTTTGGTTGCCAGTTGAAGTAAATGTTTTGGTTACAAACTGGTTGCTGGGGTAGTTTCCACCAGGGCCGCCAGCATCGTAATAAGTTCCACCACAAGTGGTTTCTGGGTTGGAATTGTGGAGGTAGGTTTGAGCAAACGCTTGATTGGTAATCAGTTCCAGTGCCGCAAAAAAGCAAACTAAAGTAAGTATATTTTTCATAGAAACGGGATTTTCAAAACTCATTTCAAAATTCAGGCCGAAATTTAGTACTCTTGCTCGAAATTGCCTTCTTTAGTGCAAATCCACTTTCAATTCAGGCTAATTCTCGTCAGATAGGCCACATTTTTTTGATTTTTCATTTTACCTAAGTCAAAGGCAAAATGGCCAATCTCATACTTTTAGTACGAAGGTTTTTTAATTTATACCTGGCAAAAAGTTGGAATTATTATCTTTGGCTAAGTTTATAAAATCTAAAAGAATGAAAAATAAATACCTTTTTCTATTTGTGTTTTTAGTATTTCAATATCAGGCCTTTTGTCAATCTACAGGCATGAAGTGGGAATTCGGAGATATTGGTTCCTACGATGAAATCAGGGATTTTGTTGTAGCTGATGGCCGGGTTTTTTTACTCGGAAATTCAGATAATCCGGGTGCAATAAATGGAGATGCATGGCTGGCTACTTACAAGTATGGTATCGACAATTATCCGTTCCCGTTGTACTGGCAAAAATTTATTGGAACTGATTCTCTGGAAGATGCCATCTCCTTGTGTCTTACGCCAGATGAGCGTTTTATTTATATAGGCGGCATGACCAACTTCAACGCCGAACCCGGCGACAACGACATCTTTATTTCAAAACTCGATACCAGCGGCAGCATTATTTGGAGCAAAACCTATGGTGGAAACGATTTTGATGATTTCTATAAAATCTTGCCTTCGCCAGACGGTGGCGCTATATGTATTGGAGCCAGCCTCAGTTTCACAGGTTTGCAGCGTGCAGCCTATGTGTTTAAAGTGGATATGTTGGGCGACACAGTTTGGACAAAGCTTGTTAAAGGAAATTTTGCCCAATATTTTTTCGATGGTGTGCCTTATCCTGGTGGGGGCTACGTGCTTTCGGGTAGTTCTTTTAAATCTGGCAGTTCGTTCGAAACCTTGGTTACAAGAATACGGGAAGATGGGACAATTGTCTGGTCAAAAACATTTGGTGGAGCAGGTTCAGATTTAGGATACAAAGTAGCGGTTTCTGCAACGGCAGGCGATACCAACATATATCTATCAGGAGTTACTACCACTAATACAATTAATGGCGGTGGTGATGTGCTTGTTTTAAATATTTCGCAGGCAGGTACATTGATTTGGGCAAAAACGTATGGCGATGCGCAATATAATAGAGGTCAAGGAATTGCCATTCACCCTAATCATCCTGATGAACTCCTGGTGTATGGATATAGCAATGCTGAAGGAGACCCACAGAAAACTACTTTTTACATGTTTCTGAACAAACAAACGGGTGACATTATCAGCAATACAAAAATTGAATCATCGAATACCACAATCTCTGAAGCACCTTATCAAGTAAAACCCTTTTTCAATTCCGAAGATTGGATGGCAACTGGCTATGAGTACTTTAATCCAGACCCCAATGGGCAGGGTACCCTTATTTCTTTCAATCAAAACTTTTTTGGTGGAAGACTTATTTGCCGTACCAATTTATATTCATTTCAAACCAATAGCCAAAACTTCCAAACTGCAGATTTGCTTGAAACATCAACTGGAGGCAGTGCCACAGTGCTAACATTTGAAAGCCGGGGCGCATCACTACACTGGCAACCAGATTGTTTTGAAGTCAACAATAAAACTAATATGCAGCCTTGGCTATTTGAAGTTTTCCCGAATCCGGTTCATGTAAACGAATCTATAAACATTAAACTGTTGAACGGCTTAGTTGGCACCCTCCATATTTACAACAACCAGGGGCAAATAATCAAAGCTGCATTGTTGAATGGTGAAAATTCTCAATTTGAGTTTTTTCCAGGAACGGCTGGCATGTATTTGATAACCTTGCATTCAGCCGAAGGTAAATTGAACAGTAGAAAAATATGGGTGAAATAACGCTTACAGGTTATCAAGGAGTGCTTCTCAATCTGAATTTTACAGCAATAGGTACCCGCACTTTCACGGCATGCCCATTCATTTTGCCGGGTTTCCATTTGCTCATTTTCTGAATAACCCGCAAGGCTGCTTCATCGCAGCCAAATCCGATTCCACGCATAATTTTAATATCTGATATACTACCATCTGTTTCAACCACAAAACTGGTATAGACCAGACCTTCCACCTCAGCCCGTATAGCCTGTTGTGGATATTCGATGTTATTGGAAATAAATACCTGAACGTTTCCTCCCAGAAATTCTGGCATTTCTTCTACCAACGAAAAAACTTCGTTTTCTTCCGGGGCAACAATTTGTGCTACACCATCTCCTGTTCCTATTTGGTCTAAATCCAAAATGGCAGGGTCTGCATTGGGGTCGCCTTCCTGGGTTTGAGTTGATGCAACTACTTGCTTCAGTTCCTCTTGTTTGGGTGGAGCTTCCTCCATCACTTCTTCATCTTTGGCTACTTCAGGAGGAATAAAACGAACGGTCGAAACTTTGGGTGGCGAAATGGCAGCAAGAGGAAGTGGGGGAGGAGGAGGAATTTTTGGGTCAATAGGCGGAGGTTGAATCAGCGTTGGTTGGGTTGGTATAAGTTTTTCTTCAATAGCATGCGTTTTGTATATCCAATTGATCCAGAGAGGTTCAGAAATGATAAAAGCAAAAACTAAACTGGTTAAAACCAATGCTTTTAAAACACGATCAGGATATGCTTTGATGAGGGTATAGGCGCCATAAAGCTGGTTTCTACCTTCAAATACAATATCTATTCTTGTTTTATTGTGCATGATCTTAGCGTAAGATGCTCGTCTTACGCCACTGCAAAACTTGTAGTTTCCGTGTTGTTAAAATAACTAGATTTTCGACTATCCACAGCAGGATGCTATTTTTTCCAATAAGGAAATTCTTTCAATAAGGTTTGCAATTGCTTTTCGAGCATTTTAGGTGGAGGTATATCCCAACCCGCCTGATCACTGATTGCACCACGCCAAACAGTTTCACCCGAAACTACATCTTTCAATTCCACCGAGGTTTTTATTGTGTACACTTTTATGTCAGGCCATGGTCTCACTTGTTGGTGTTCGGTTGTGAGGTTTTGCAACCAATCTGCGAAGGCTAAACTATACCAGCTTTCCGAAGGCTGCAGATGGCTAAAAAGGCAGTTTTTTTCTACTTTGACTTGCAAGGCGGCCTGCATCAGTAATTTTTCAGCTAAGGTTTTCAGCAAGGGTTTTTGATAGGCCGTATCGCTGAGCCAGCCTTCAGTTTTGAGCAATTTATTGGTTTCCCATCGGTCAATGATCGTTACCTGAAGTTTCTTCTTTTGTGCTGAAACCATTTTCTGAAGTGTTTCATCCAGCAATCGTCTTACCAGGTCGCTTTCCGACATGGCCAATGCGGACTTATTTATTCCTTCATCATTGTTTTTAGAAATAGCCGTTATGACTTCAGGAGGATGAATGAACACCCGTTCATGGTATTTGCCCACAATGCTCCAATTGGGCGAAACTTTGGTAAACTGTGTTAAGCAAGAAGCGAATCCCAAGGATAAAAGAATGAGCAGAAAAACACTTTTTCCGGTTTTCACTTTGCTGTTGGTTTGGTGTTCACATTGTCTGAAAACCAGTTTTGAAGGGCTTTGCCAGGTTCGTCTCGAAGCGGAATCAACGATGCCAAAGCCCTATATCCCGACCCGCCAGTCCGTTTGGCAATGGGAATCAATGTAGAATTACCTGAAAAATTTGTAGGCAACTGCAAGCCTATGAAACTGGCAAACCAAAGCACAGCAGAAATGGAAATCAACACCTTGGTGCCACCCAAACATGCCCCCGCTACTTTGTCGAAAGTGCCAAATATGGTATAACTCAGCATTTTTCGGGTCATTTTGGCCAGATAGCTTAATCCAAATACAACACCCATAAAAAGCGCTAAAAAGGATATGATGGGCAATAATTTGCCAGCATCGGGAAGATGCGGCTGCAAAAAGGCAGACATCTGATCTAAAAATCTGAATCCAACCAGCACAGCTACAATCAGGGCAAAAGTGCCCACCACTTCAACAATAAGTCCTTTTTTGAAGCCAGAATAAGCACCCCAGCCTATAAAAGCCAAAATAACCCAATCGATGGTGGCCATAAATGCCTAAACAAGCAAAGTTTTTACCATAACCGAAATGGCTTTGCCATCTGCTTTGCCTGCCAATTCTTTCGACGCTACACCCATTACTTTGCCTAAATCTGCAGGAGAACTTGCCCCTAGTTTTGAAATAATGGCCTGTAATGCATCTTTTAATTCATTTTCAGAAAGTTGCCTGGGCAAAAATTCTTCAATTATGGTAAGTTCTGCTTGCTCTTTCTCCGCCAAATCTGCCCGACTTTGAGCCAAAAACACCTCCAGCGAATCTTTTCTTTGTTTGGCTGCTTTGGTCAAAATTTTCAATTCATCGGCTTCGCTCATATCTCCCGAACCTCCTTCTTTGCTTTCTTCCAGCAAAATCATTGACTTAATAGCCCGTAATGCCCTAAGCCTATCTTGGTCTTTGGCCAGCATGGCTTGTTTAATTCCAGCGTCAACAGTTGTTTTTAGCGACATATATTCTGTGTGTTTTAAATCTAGCTGCAAATTGATAAAATTATCGTGAAAGCACCGAAACCCATTTTCGATTCTTGGAATATGGCTAACATTGCCGTCATGTTGCTATACCGCCAACTGCTAAGGCCTTTGCTGTTTACCCTGGACCCTGAAAAGGCGCACCACTTTTCTACCCAATTACTCACTTTTTCGGCCAAATTTCCAGGAGGTAAAGCTTTACTTTCAGCTCTTTTTCAGCCCAAACCAAAGCCAGTTCAGGTGGCAGGTTTGTCATTTCCCAATGTGGTCGGTTTGGCTGCAGGTTTCGATAAAAATGCCACCATGATGCACGAAATGGCCTTGTTGGGTTTCGGGTTTATTGAGATTGGCACAGTTACTCCAAAACCACAAGCAGGAAATCCATTGCCGAGAATGTTTCGTTTGCCTGCAGATGAAGCCATCGTAAACCGAATGGGTTTTAACAACGATGGAGTGGATGCAGTGGCCGAACGCTTGAAAAATCGCCCGCATCATCTTATAGTAGGTAGCAACATTGGCAAAAATAAAGATACGCCAACGCACAAAGCTGTAGATGATTACCTGATTGGTTTCAAAAAATTGGCGCCTTTAACTGATTATGTTACTGTAAATGTGAGTTCACCAAATACACCCGGTTTGCGGGATTTGTTGGCCATTGAACCTTTGAAAGAATTGCTTGAAGCTTTAACTGAAGCAAACATGGCATTGAAAAAACCTGTGTTTCTAAAACTTTCGCCCGACATGGCCAATGAAGATATTCGGGCAGTAACACAACTTTGCGCCACCTTGAAACTGGCAGGAATCATTGCTACAAACACCACCATTGGAAGAGCAAACCTCAAAACAAGCAATAAGCGAATTGCGGAAATAGGAGCCGGTGGCTTGAGCGGAATGCCCATTTTGGAAAGAAGTTCAGAAGTTATTCGATTGATCAGGCGGGAATTGGCCGGCGAACCCATGTCCATTATAGCATCTGGTGGAATTCACACTCCAGCTGGTGCGAGCCTAAAACTGCAAGCAGGAGCCGATTTGCTACAACTATATACCGGTTTGGTGTACGAAGGTCCTGGCTTGGTGAAACGAATTGTAGATGAGTTGAGGTAGAGTTTGATAAATCACAATGATGTGGCGGAAAATGATTGGTTGTTTTTTCACAGGTTGTGAATCAGGTTAAACAGTTAACATATTATAGCCATTCACAACTTTACACTTTACGCTTTTCACCTTCCCATCACTTCCACCCATCCCTTCCACACCTTTCCTGTTCTTCCATCATTGAAGTGGTAAAAGTAGGTGCCTGGTTTTGAGGTTTGACCCCAGTTGTTCTGGTATGGCGAGGCTTCTAACACCTTTTTGCCCCAGCGATCGAAGATGGTGAGGCTATTTTGTGGATAGTAGTTCAGGTTGCCAATCTGCCAGACATCATTTTTGCCGTCAGCGTTCGGGGTAATCACGTTGGGAATGAAAGGCGGATAGAAATTGATGTCG
>JBBRCC010000021.1:0-48254 GCA_038205175.1 Cytophagales bacterium
TTGCTTTTAAGCCCTATACCGACGATATCAGGGACGCACCTGCGCTGGAAAACATCAATGAATTGATTGCAAAAGGCGCTATTGTGCGTGCCTATGACCCTGAGGCATCAAAAAATGTATCACAGATTTATGGCGACAAAGTGTATTTTGCCAAAGACCTTTACGATACCGTTTTGGGCGCCGATGCCTTGTTTGTAATGACCGAATGGCCAGAATTCAGAACCCCTGATTTTGATAAAATTTCAAACCTCATCAAGACCCGTTTGATTTTGGATGGACGAAATTTGTTTGAGCCGGAACAAATGGAAGAGCTTGGTTTTGAGTATTTTAGTGTTGGAAGAAGGTTTGTAGTGAATAAGTAAACTGAAGCATGAAAAGAATATTAATAACAGGTGCAGCCGGTTTTTTGGGTTCTCACCTTTGCGACAGGTTTTTGAAAGAAGGTTATCATGTCATTGGCATGGACAATCTCATTACAGGAAACCTTCAAAACATTGAGCATTTGTTTCCTTTAAAGGAGTTTGAGTACTACCATCACGATGTTTCCAAATTTGTGCACGTGCCTGGGCCGCTCGATTATATCTTGCATTTTGCATCACCAGCTAGCCCAATCGACTACCTGAAAATGCCTATTCAGACATTGAAAGTAGGTAGTTTGGGTACACACAATTTGTTGGGTTTGGCCAAGTCTAAAAACGCCAGAATCTTGATTGCCAGTACTTCTGAAGTGTATGGCGATCCATTGGTGCATCCTCAGCAGGAAGATTATTGGGGAAATGTGAACCCTATTGGTCCTCGAGGCGTGTACGACGAAGCCAAGCGTTTTCAGGAAGCCATCACCATGGCATATCATACTTTCCATGGTTTGGAAACCCGCATCATCAGAATTTTCAATACCTATGGGCCTCGCATGAGACTAGACGATGGCCGGGTATTGCCTGCTTTTATAGGTCAGGCTATCAGAGGGGAAGATTTAACAGTTTTTGGCGATGGTTCTCAAACGAGGTCTTTCTGTTATGTCGACGACTTGGTTGAAGGTATTTACAGATTGCTTTTGAGCGATTATCATTATCCGGTAAACATTGGCAACCCTGCCGAAATTACCATCAAGCAGTTTGGTGAAGAAATCATAAAACTTACTGGAACCAAGCAGAAAATGGTGTTTCATCCTCTTCCGCAAGACGATCCGAAACAACGTCGGCCAGACATAACCCGGGCAAGGGAAATTTTGGGCTGGGAACCTAAAGTGAGTCGGGAAGAAGGATTAAAAATTACCTATGCGTATTTTAAAAACCAGATTCTGAAAGGATAAACATTGAAAACCGGTTTAGGCCGGTTTTTTTATGTTATTTCTCCTACTATTTTTCCATCGACAATGGTTCGGTAAACTATCTGTTTGCCAAAAAAATAAGGAATCTGCTCATAGTTTTCGAGATCATGGGTGATGATCAAATTGGCTGCTTTTCCTATTGCAATACTTCCATGGCTATTTTCAAGTCCAATGGCGGCAGCACTGTTTTGAGTAGCTGCATTGAGCGCTTCGGCTGGAGTAAGTTTTAGTTCAACACAAGCCAATGCTACCATCAGCGGCATGTTTCCAGAGGGCGAACTTCCTGGATTATAGTCGCTTGAAACGGCAAGCGGCAAACCTGCATCGGCCATCATGCGGGCAGGAGGGGAGGGAAGCTGCAGAAAAAAGGCAGCTCCAGGAAGCAAATTGGGGATGGTGGTTGAATCTTTGAGCAAATCAATGTCTTCCTGGTTTATGCACTCTAAATGATCTACACTCAAAGCATGGTGTTTTACCCCAGAGCGCACACCGCCCGAGCGGTTGAATTGATGCGCATGCACTTTTGTTTGTAAACCATGTTGAAGTGCAGTTTGCAACATGAAGTCTGTTTCGGCCTCTGTGAAATAGCCTGTTTCGCAAAAAACATCTACAGCCTCGGCAAGCTCATGTTGGGCCACATAAGGAATTAAGTCCTTGTTAATCATGCGTATATAACCGGTTCTGTTTTCTGAAAATTCAGGCGGAATAGCATGCGCAGCAAGCAAAGTAGCTTTGATTGGAATCGGGCTTTTTGCTTTCATGGCTTTCACCACTTCAAGCATTTTCACTTCATGCTCAAAACTTAGCCCATAGCCCGATTTGATTTCTATGGCTGTAGTTCCTGTTCTAATCACTTCTATTAATCGACCCAAGGCAGCGTTGAGCAACTCATCTTGACTCGCTTTTCTAAGGTTTCTAACAGAAGATAAAATGCCACCCCCTTCTGCTGCAATTTGCTGATAGCTAATGCCTGAAAGTCTTTTGGTAAACTCTTTTTCTCTTGTTCCTGCAAACACCAAATGGGTATGCGCATCTACAAAACCTGGAATAACCAATTTTTGACTTGCATCAATTTGTTGAATGTCAACTTTTTGGTTCAGTTCGTTCCAGGCCGACGAAGCCATGCTGCCAAAGTCTTTTACCAAGCCGTTTTCAACAAGCAGCCAAGCATTTTCAAGCGCTTGCATGGCTTTCAAGTCTGCACCGGCAAGCCTTGAGGCTGTTGGATTTCCACCTAAAACTAATTGCTGAATAGAATGAATGAGAATCGATTGAACCATAACTCTTATTTTTGCGCCTGAAAGTTGCCTCATTTGTTTGAAAGCTTGCGCTTGCCCCATGGAAATTGTGATAAAACCTGCTGCAGAAAACGAAATTGAAACCATGCGTGAAATAGCCTGGAAGGGCTGGTATCCTTATTACCTTCAGATTATCAGCGAGGAGCAAATTAGGTTTATGTATGCTACAAGTTATTCGAAAGAAGCTATTGGGCAGCAAATGGCAGAAGGCCACCAGTTTTTGGTGTTGTATGCCGATAGTCAGCCAGCTGTTATGGCTAGTTTTAGTCCATTTATAGCCGATAAGCATATTTGGAAACTGCATAAGCTTTATTCCGATCCGCAATTTCAAGGCAAAGGTTTAGGACGAACAATGTTGGATGCTGTTGTGCAATCTGCTGGTAGTCAAGGTGCCCAAAGCATTCAACTGAATGTGAACCGAAAAAATCCTACTTATAAGTTTTACCTCAAATGCGGCTTTCAATTGCTTTGGAATGAAGACATTCCTTTTGGAACCTATTGGATGAATGATCACCGAATGAGTCTTGAGATATCATGAAAGGAATAATGGATTAAGGATGAACAAACCTCCAATCAACACTTCTGTTGGGAAGCCTGAGCCAGCAAACTGGGTGTGTTCGAAGAATAGACGCCACAGTAATGCACAAAACATGTTAATCAATGACTGCCTTTTCCAATAGCAGTCATTCCTTCGTCAGTCCGAGGTCGTTCAATATCAAGTAAGTAATACTGTTTCATGCTTTTGCGAGGTATGTATTGTCCACGTCGATCGATTGCAAGTAGCGAAGTAATACGTGTTGCTATCCTTTTCAATATACCCAACGTACCAACCTACCATTCCCTTTTCCCCCTTAGCCCAGCCAGTTTTTGCCCGCACCACATAGTCCAAGGTATCTTTTACAATCATAATTTTTTTCACAATGTCCACCGAATGTTGCGAAAATGGCAGCCGGTTGTCGTGAAGCCGTTGTAGAAAGTCAATTTGTTGTTCAGGCGAAATACGTAAGCCGCCCGAAAGCCAAAACTTGTCTATACCGCCAGATGTGTCTGCATTGCCATATTTTACCTTGTCAAGCCAATAATTTCATTTGCTTTCCGCCAACCTGCCTTGCCAGTGCTTGATAGTACCAGACGGTAGAGTTTCTAAACGCACTTTTCAAGTCATGGTCGCTGTTCCATTTCAGATTTTGTCTGGTCACACTGTCCCAGGCTATCACAAAGTTTTCATCTTCAATCACGCCTGTCTCCAATCCGATAAGTGAGTTGCAAATTTTAAAAGTTGAGGCAGGCGAAAAGGTCTGTTGAAATTGCGCTTGGTTGTAAAAAATGTACTCGTCCTTGTTTTGGTCATATAGCACAAAAGAACCCACTACATCAAATTGGTCAAAATATTTTTTGAAGTCCTCACGAATTTCAGGCTTCCCATTTTGCCCACAGCCTGCCAAGCCAACCACGGCCAAAGTCATGATAAATATTGTGTGTTTTAAGGGTGTCATATTGTTTCGGCTTGTGGTTTGCGATGGGCCAGGATACGGACTTGGAAGCAGAAAATTATCAGCCGGCACAAAATCCCGTATATTAAACTGCAGTCCACGATCTTTCCAGCTGCAACTTAAAATCTGGGCGTTAAAATTTTTCTGTTTTGGTGTTTGTCGGTCATCTTTAAAACCACGAACTGTTTCCACACTTTAAAAGAATATCAACTTTGGAAACAATTCAGTTTCCACTCCTTCAGAATCAACCAAAATGGAAACCATTTTAGTTTCCACTCTTTTAAAATTTACCAACCTGGAAACTGTTTTGTTTCCAGATATTCAAAAATCATAGACCTGTAAACCAAATCGGTTCACAGATCTATAAAATGGAAAATCCAGGAACCTTTTTTGCCTATGTTCGTGTTTTCACCAACATGCCTGTAAATCTAAAGACCCTAAATTGTAGGTCAAAAGATACAACAACGGCTGCTACACCCCAGCTTTTTGCCGATGTTCGTGTTTTCACCAACATGCCTGTAAATTTATAGGCCTCTCCCTTTGGCATTTACATTGAGAAGCAATATTCCAAAGTCGTTACACCCGCAAAATCTTTAGCCGCCTCTTTTTTTTTCTAAACCAATGCTGCGTGTTTCTTATGCATCATTTGCAGCAACTCTTTTGCTACAGCTTCCGAAGAAGCAGGGTTTTGACCTGTTATCAAGAGACCATCTCGCACCACATGCGAAGCCCAATCTTCTTTTTTGGAGTATATTCCTCCTTTTTTGCGCAACTCATCTTCAAGCAAAAACGGAACAACCTCACTAAGTTTCGCTGCCTTTTCTTCGCTGTTTGCAAAACCAGTCACCGCTTTACCTTTTATCAACGCCTCCCCATTTTCATCTTTAACATGTAGCAAAACAGATGGAGCGTGACAAACAGCAGCAACTGGTTTTTTGCTTTTCCAAAAGGCTTCAATCAAGGCTATCGACAATGGATCAATACTTAAATCCCACAATGGGCCATGACCACCCGGATAAAATACAGCATCAAAATCACTTTCAGAAATGTCGGCCAACTTCAGCGTGTGCGCCATCTTTTTCAGTAGTTCAGCATCTCCTTTATAGCGAATCGTTGAAGGGGTTTGATTATCTGCGTCGTCACTTATAGGGTCAATTGGAGGCTGTCCACCTTTTGGCGAGGTCAGCGTCGTTTCCAACCCTGCATCTTTAAACAAATAATAAGGCGTGGCAAATTCTTCAATCCAAAAACCAGTTTTACGGCCAGTGTTGCCCAGTTCGCCATGGGAGGTAAGAACGATAAGTAATTTCATGAATCAAGTTTGTTGTCAATCTACAATTTCCCCCGATACCTTGCTCCCCCTCGAAAAATTCAATCAGGTGCAGGCAAAGGGGAAACTGTAAACTCAGTTTGAATTTATTTCATGTTGTCCGAAATGTCCGCCAGTGCATCTCGCATGATTTTCACCTTTTCATGATCTGCCATCAATAATGTTTGTTGTGCCTCGATCATGGTAATTTGCTCTGGACTAAGGCTATCAGCATCTTCATCCAGCACTTCCTCATACACATCTTTCGCTGCACTTTCTCCATATTCACAGGAGTCCAGAATAACTTCCCGGTTTTTGCTAATCAGTGCTGCTTTTACATCCATCCAAACCCTAAAAAATTTGCCAGATACTTTCGTTCCTTCCGTTGGAGTGCCGCCTAAGCGCACAATCTCAGCAGCTAATTCTCGATTGCAGGTTTCACTGGTTTGTTGCAATTCTGAAAAAAACGACTTCAAATCATGTTCGTCCGTTTCTTCAGAGGCCGTTTTGTAGCCTTCTATTCTGTCGTTGTTGATTTGTGTTAGCACGTTTAACACTTCAATTGAATCTTCGTTGTTCATAAAATTGGTTGATAAAGTTAATTTTTAGAATGAGTGCTGTTTTATGTGGATTCAGAACCGGGTTCACCCAAGTCTGTCAATTTCGGAAGATCCACATGTATAAAGCAATTCCTCTTTCACAAAGGTGGGTGTTCACGCAACCCCAATCCTTACACAATTCTTATAATGACTTATATATCTACCTCAATTCATTGGCGGTACTTGAGGATATGGGCCCAGGCATGAGGCCTTGCATCAATTCCCAAAAGAAGGAATTTCCTCCAACTCAGCCTCAATATTATAGTGCTGATTAAAAAACTCTATGTACTTGTTCACATCCTTGGAGCTATAGAACTTCACAAAGTTTTCCTGACTTATCACAAACTGAATTGGCCTGGGGCCAGGAAAAGTTTTAAAAGCAGATTTATCGGCTTTTTGCCTGTCTAGGTAGCTCATGGCCATATATTTAGAATTAAAGGTCTGCACCTTCACCAAGTAATGCTTGCCATCGTTGAACAATAAAGTAGTTGTAGTCAGATTGTCGTCGGGGAAAAACAAACCGTTGAAGTCCGAAAACTTAATTTTCACCATGCTTTCCGAAATCTTGTTCAAGAGTACCACAGCTATAAAAAGGTGGGCTTGCTCAAAATTGGTGCTGTACACAACCGCCGTTGGTTCAGGCGTTGCAGCAGGCTTGCTGGTGTCTCCCGCATATTTGTCAGCTATCACCTTCATTTCTTTGGCAAAAGGAATCAAAGCGCTTTTCGGATATGTAGCCATAAAATCATTGATAGCCTTTCTATAAGTTCCTAGATCCAAGGTTGCGCCAGTTATCAAGGTATTCAACAAGTCAATTCTATCGCTGTGGTCATTTTTAGGATATTCTCTCTTAATGGAAGCCAAAGCCTGAGAAGATTCTATGTAAAGGCGTTGCTCGTATTGGCTATAGGCATTGTTGTACAAAGTAGCCACTTGCTCATTTCGTTCCTTGTTTTCGACCAAATAATTTGGATTCAGAACCAATTTAGCATACACCGACTCAGGATATTCCGAAAGCAACTTGTTCTTTACCCGATCCTGATTGGGTTGGTCAGACTTACGACCATAAATCAAATACAGGTTATAAAGCGCTTCTGGCACTTTGTTGTAGCTTGGAAATTCAGAAGGCAGCCGTTCAAAGGAAGCGATGGCATTTTCGGGCTCCTCCAGTTTCTGGTCGTAAATCTTTCCGATTTTCAGCAAGGCCCTGCGCAACCTTGATTTCGAAGAATCCACTTCAACGGCGTTTGAAGGGATATTTTTTAAGTATTCGCTTCGTGGATCAGCAGCAGAGGCCGTGGCCGCACCTTCTTTAGCTCCACCTTCTCCTTTGGTCGATGCTAGAGTTTTGCCGTCGGCTGTTGCTGTTGAATCTTTGCCCTTTAGTGAATCCGCATTCTCCTGTTTATTCTGATTCCCCTGTCCCGGATCGTCTTGACCAGCGGTTTTTTCTTTGGCCGCAACACGCCAATTGTCCTCAAGTTTTCTTCGGCCCCACTTTTTGGTAAACTCTTGCTGCCCTTTTGCTATACCTGCAATGTTGTAAAAATACCAGGTGCCACCAGTTCCGCTGGCACTTTGGCCCCCGCCTTGCTGGTTCACCATTTGGTTGAACAAATCTGAACCAGATCCACTACTGCCACCTCCATCATCTTGTTGTCTGGCCAATTTTGCAAGCCGCTTTTCTTCTGCTTTTTTGGCCTTGGCTGCTTCTTCTATCTTTTTGTCAATCATGGCAAAAAGCTGAGTCGAGTCCATTTGCGAAAGTCTAAGCAAGCTATCCTCCCTTTCAATGATTTCATATTCAGCCACAAACTCAATCAACACCTTTTGCCGCTTCACAATTTGCTTGTAGTTTTCCTCTAGTGTGTCGAGTATGGCCACACAGCTATCATAGTAGTTTTTTGAAATCACATACTTTTTCAGCGGCCTATAGTGCATTTCTGCCAGTTTAAGGTAGGTGTAGGCCTTTTGGTTTGGATTTGGGGTGGTTTGCTTTAAACTCTTTTTTAAATTTTCAATAGATTTAGGAAGGTTGTTCAACCGCTCTTCAAACAAACCCATGTGGTAATATGTGATGTCCCGATATTCTAAGTTTTTCGGGTCTTTCAACATCTTTTTAAAACGCTTTCTGATGCGTTTCACCTCATCTGGATTTTGCACATCAATCACCAAAGCCAAATTGAGTTTTGCATAAAATCCCAATTCGTATGGAGGATTGTTTTTGAGTACTTTTTTAAACCAGAAATTGGCTTTTTCTTCGTCCTTATACCTTTGAAAAATCTGTCCTGCAGCATACGACAGTCTGGCTTTTTCATCGCCCCGCCTCATCATAGGCACTGCAGTTTCAAGCAGTGTGCCTACTTTTTTATATTCTTTTTGTTTGTGGAAATAGTAAGCCTGGTTCAGGTAAAAACGTTTCAGATTCACGTCACTCATCCTTTCCCGGCTCATAAAACCAATCAAAGAGCGTGCGTCAATAAATTCATCCATGTGTACATAAGTCCTCAGCAGGTTGTTGAGGGCATCGTGCCTGGCATCTTTGTCCCTGCTTTTGGTATTCACAAATTTAAACGTGTGAATGGCATTTTCAGGATCGTCTTTGTAAAGTCTGGCTTTACCAATTAATATATAAGAGTCGTCTACCCAATCTGAGTTTTTGTGTCTTTGAATGGGTAGCGATGCTTTTTTTATAATGTCGTCTAGCGTGGCAGCATTTGATGTTGCAGTAGCGGGGCCAATGGTAGGATAAATTGAAATAATCCTGTTGTAGTTGTCTTTTTGGCCGGTTCTAATCCCCATTTCCACCTCTTTCATTTTTTCTCTGGCTATGAAATAGCCATTGTACTTCGCTAGCAAGTTGTGCCAGTTTCGGGCTGTCCAGCTATCTTTTTCTGCGGAGCAACCCATCAGAAATAAGGCAACAAAAATGCTTGCGCAGGCTCGAATGCGAGAAATATTAAAAAATGTATGGGAAAGTTTCAAGTCGCTTTTAAAACGAAAGGTGCGCAAAAATACAAGAACAAGCCGAACTTACTAAAGCAACTTGGCAGCTACACAAACGAAAGGGTATGATTTTATATTGCAGCTTTACTGTAATGCAGCATCGAGGAACCTAAAACCGATGTCGAAAAAATTCTCCGCCTGATTGAACGAAAAGCTGCTGTAGGCACTCATTTCTGGTGGCTCAAACACGGCTTTGCAATGTTTCATGCTTCGCAACGTGTTTTGATAAATCGAAAGTTGCGAGCTTTTTTCAAGCACGTCCCGCATATTTTGCAAAACAGCTGGTTTTGGATAGGCGTTGCAATGGAGACCAAAAATTGGCCATGGATATGCTAACAGAGGTTCTGCTGGAAGATTCATGGTGAGGCCACCATCTACAAACAAGTTGTTATCCATTTCTACAGGTTGAAAAATGCCCGGAACGCAACATGATGCAGCCACAATTGTCCCGATTGGCCCTTTTGAAAACACTTTCGACTCTCCCATACTTAGGTTTGTTGTAGCCACATGCATTGGTATTTCTGTATCTTTCAGATCTTGTACAAGGCAGAGTTTCTCATAGTTTTTGATAAAATTATCCATCGATATGAAACCCTTTAAACTAAGTTTGGGAGTAAGCAGTCCTGAGATTTTGGTTTTTTTTAACAGACTTAAAATATCAGCCGGTGGAATTCCCTGAGCAGTCAGGCAACCAGCCAAAGCGCCAATGCTTGCTCCTGCTATAGCTTTTATTTCATAGCCATGTTTGTGCAGGGCTTGTATCATGCCTAAATGTACAAATCCACGTGCTCCGCCACCTGAAAGTGCTATGGAAATTTCTTTGCTTGAGTCTTTAGCCATGTTCAAATGTAGTTGAGTTCCGTATCAAAATTGCGTTGTTCGGTTGTTAAACCTAAATGCTTTCATGGATTCTGCTCTTAGCCTACAAAATCTGAATTTGGTTGAACATCTGGCTAAATAATCAAATACCTTTGCATCTCATGAATGGCGTGGCTCATATTGTAATAAGCTTGTTAGTTTTGCTTTCCTCCTGGTTCGACAACGACCGGTTGGGGAAATTTACACGCATTGCCAGAATCAATAAAACCATGGAAAGGGCAGAAGAAGCCCTGAAAACTAAACGCTATCAGGCTGCAATCAGAGAATACACCAAACTGGAAAATGAATTTAGGCACCAATCCGACTACCTGTCCATGAATTTTGCACATGCCTATTTTCTACATGGGCAACCCGACAAAGCATTAGAACACTATAAAAAAGTAACCAAGTCGCTCGACTATAAACTGAGCAGCGAAGCAAACAGATTGGTTGGCAAGATTGCTGAGGGCAAAAACCAACTCGAGGTGGCAGAAGAGGCATACAAACGTGCTCTTTTAAAAAACCCCAAAAATCATACTGCCCGCCAAAACCTGTTAGATTTAAGAAAGAAAAAACCTGAACCTCCCCCTCAGGAATCCAAAAAGGATCAGCAAAACAAAGAACAACAAAAGGAAAAACAGGCTTCGTCTGACTACAGCAACAAAAACGAACAGCCTAATTCTCAACAAAAAAACCAAAACAGCGAAGGTGACAAGGCAGACCAGCAGCCTCAAGATGAGCAGGTAGCAAAAGGAAAAGACCAAAAGGGCTCTGATAAGCAAAAAGCAGAACGAGACTCCAAAGGCGGTAAAAAGTCTGACTCCGGCAACGATAACGATCTAGAAGGCAAGGAAAAGGATGCATCAGACAACGAGAAAGACAAAAAAGATAAGCCTGCAAACCCGCTTGCCTTCAATCAGGCAGAAGGCGAATATCCGGTTTCGAAAGAGGAGTTGAAAAAAATGAACATTTCACCCGAAAAGGCCAGGGCCATGCTCGAGGCCATGCGAAATGCGGAAGTTCAATACCTGCAACAGAAGCAACTGAAAAATATATTTAAAGCAAAAGGAGGAAATCAAAATTGGTAGATCGAAAGAAATCAGCCGTTATCACAGGTGGTAGCAAAGGAATAGGACAAGCATTGGTGTTGTTGTTTCTCAAAAATGGCTTTCAGGTGTTTACTTGTGCCAGGTCGCAAGAAGGATTAGATAAACTCAAAGCATCTGCGCAAGGACTTCCTCTTCAAACGTTTGTTGCCGATATGGGAAAGCCTGAAGATGTAAAATCATTTTGCAATTGGGTGCTGGAGCAAACTTCGACTCTCGATGTTTTAGTAAACAATGCTGGTATATTCAAACCCGGGCAAATCCTGAATGAAGAAGACAATGTTTTTGACCAACTCATCAATGTAAACCTGGCAAGCGCATATCGAGTTACCAGATATCTGGCACCAACCATGGTAGCCATGGGTTCTGGTCATATCTTTAATATATGCTCAACCGCCAGCATCACTCCTTATACAAATGGAGGATCATATTGCATTTCTAAATTCGGATTGTATGGCATGTCCAAAGTGCTTCGTGAAGAATTAAAAACCACAGGTGTGAAAGTCACAGCTGTGTTGCCAGGGGCCACCTTTACCTCAAGTTGGGAAGGGTCAGATCTGCCTTTGGAAAGATTTATTCCGGCCGGCGATATAGCTTTGGCTGTTTGGCAAGCATATAGTATGTCTCCCTCAACGGTTATTGAAGATCTCATTATTCGGCCTCAGCTTGGCGATATTGATTAGTATGAAGCAAAACTTAGCTTTTTTTCAAATCCTATATGGCGACACTGAATTGTATGTCACGGCCAATCAGAAAAATGATGCTGTTGAACTGCCGCCCACCAAACCTTTTAAGGTTGAGTCTGCACAAGCGGCTGAACCAAATGTGCCAGTCATTCCAACACCAAAGTCAAAAACATATCCGGCTGAACCAATATGCCTGGTTACGGATGTGCTTTCAGAAGAAAATCATTTACAAGTTACCCGTATGCTGGGCGCACTCAAGTTCGAGCCATCAATGGTTATTCACAGGCAAATGGTCTCTTTTGAGAAATCAACATTACTGGCTTTGGCCAAAACATCAAAAGCAAAGCACTTGCTAGTATTTACCAATGAATCTCTGGATGACGAACAACTTTCAACAAAATTTTTCCCCTTTCTGTGGGATGAACTAGAAGTGGCCCGTTTCGACAGTTTTGACAGTATCCGGACATCGGGCGAGGTGAAGTTGGCAGTTTGGTCGGCCATCAATCAGCTCAATTTTTGAAATACACACCTTTTTCTTCATCTATTTTTCAACAAAGATTTGGAGTGTAAAAAGTGTTTCCTATTTTTGCAGTCCTTTTTCGGTAAAGAAAAATCGTAAAAGACTAATATTCAGCGCATAAGCAACAATGGCAGGGTTAATTGGAAAGAAAATCGGCATGACAAATTTGTTCTTGGAGGACGGTAGCTCAGTAGCAGCTACAGTAATTCAGGCAGGTCCTTGTGTTGTTACTCAAGTTCGCACCAAAGAGAAAGACGGTTACAAAGCATTGCAACTGGCATTTGGTGATAAAAAAGAGAAGAACACAGCAAAGCCCCAACTAGGGCATTTTATAAAAGCCGGAACCTCACCCAAGAGAAAATTGGTTGAGTTTAAATATTTTGAAAAAGAATACAACCTCGGTGATGTGATCGACTTGTCGATCTTCGTCGCTGGTGATTTTGTAGATGCCATTGGCACTTCAAAAGGCAAAGGCTTTCAGGGTGTAGTTAAACGTCACGGTTTTGGCGGTGTTGGTGGGGCTACCCACGGGCAGCACAACCGTTTGCGTCACCCTGGCTCCATTGGTGCCTGTTCTTATCCTTCACGTGTATTCAAAGGTTTGCGCATGGCAGGCCGCACTGGAGGCAATCGTGTAAAAGTTCAGAACCTGCGGGTATTGAAATCATTTCCAGAGCAAAATTTGCTGGTGGTTAGTGGTTCACTTCCAGGTGCTATCAATTCATTTGTGATTCTCGAAAAATAGCCATGATAGTTTCAATCGTAAACATAGAGGGCAAAGACACTGGCCGAACGGTCAATCTGGATGACGCCATTTTTGGTATCAAACCCAACGACCACGCCATTTACCTTGACGTTAAAAGTTTGTTGGCCAATCGCCGACACGGAACGCATAAGTCAAAACAGCGTGCCGAAATTAATGCAACAACCAAAAAGTTGAAAAAACAAAAAGGAACAGGTGGAGCCCGTGCTGGTAGCATGAGATCTCCTTTGTTCGTTGGCGGCGGTAGAGCTTTTGGTCCGGTTCCACGTGACTACTCCATCAAAATCAACAAAAAGGTGAAAGATCTAGCTCGTCGCTCTGCTCTTTCTCACAAAGCTAAAACAAGTAAAATTGTTGTGGTTGAAGATTTTGATTTCAGCACGCCTAAAACCAAAGATTTTTTGGTCATGTTGTCAAACCTAGCTTTGACCACTCAGAAAAGTCTTTTTGTTCTTGGTGAAAATAAACGCAACGTAATTCTTTCAGGACGTAACCTTCCTAAATCAAGAACCATTGTTGCCACCGACTTGAACACATACGATGTTTTGCATGCAGAAACATTGGTAGTGTCTGAAAATGCGATCGAAAAGATTAACACCCTGCTAAGCAACTAATCATGGCTGACATTTTAAAGAAACCAATCATCAACGAGAAATTTTCTCAATTGAATGAAAAAGGCATCTATGGGTTCATTGTAGCCAAAGAAGCTAATAAAATTGAAATCAAGAAAGCTGTTCATGAAGCTTACGGCGTTAATGTTGATAAGGTAAATACACAGGTTGTTTTGGGCAAATACAAACAACGCAACACAAAAGGCGGTGTAGTAGGCGGCAGAAAGCCAACCGTAAAAAAGGCCATAGTTTACCTGGCCGAAGGCGAAATCATTGATTTTTACAGCGAAGCTAATTAAAAGACATGGGTCTCAAGAAATTTAAACCAATTACCCCAGGGCGCAGGTTCATGGTGATTTCAGACTTCGAAGAAATTACTAGGTCAACTCCTGAAAAATCCTTGGTAACTTCTCTCCCGAAGTCGGGTGGAAGAAACTCCAATGGACACAGAGCCACAAGGTATATCGGTGGTGGCCACAAGCGCCAATACCGTATCATCGACTTTAAAAGGGATAAGCACAATATTCCAGCCACTGTTTTCAGTGTGGAATATGATCCAAACCGTACAGCAAGAATTGCTTTGTTGCATTATGCCGATGGTGAAAAGCGATATATCATTGCTCCTCATGGTATCAAAGTTGGACAGGTATTGCTGTCAGGTGCTGAAATAGCTCCCGAAATTGGCAACGCTCTACCGCTAAGTGCTATTCCATTGGGTACACTTATTCACAATATCGAATTGAAACCCGGTCGTGGTGCAGCCATGGCTCGCTCTGCCGGTACCTATTGCCAGTTGTTGGCTCGTGATGGTAAGTACGCAACTCTCAAAACGCCATCTGGTGAAATGAGATTAGTACTTCTAACTTGTTATGCTACGGTAGGTACAGCTTCAAATCCCGATCACATGAACGAAAGTCATGGTAAGGCAGGTAGAAAGCGCTGGTTAGGTAGAAGGCCACGTGTTCGTGGTGTAGCTATGAACCCGGTAGATCACCCGATGGGTGGTGGCGAAGGTCGTGCTTCAGGTGGGCAGCCGAGATCCAGAACTGGTCTTTACTCAAAAGGGAAGAAAACCAGAAGTGCCAATAAATATTCTGATAATATGATACTTAACAGGAGGAAAAAATAATGGGAAGGTCAGTAAAAAAAGGTCCGTATATCGATTTCAGACTTGACAATAAAGTTCAAGTTATGAACGTAGCCAGTAAAAAAAGTGTGATCAAAACTTGGTCGAGAAGGTCAACCATTTCGCCGGATTTTATCGGGCACACATTTGCAGTACACAACGGCAACAAATTTATTCCAGTCTATGTGACCGAAAACATGGTAGGTCACAAAATGGGTGAATTTGCTCCGACCCGTAATTTTAGGGGTCATTCCGGTAAAAAAGACAAGGGAAAGAAATAATTATGGAAGCAGTAGCAAAACATAAAGACGTGCCTACCTCACCAAGAAAGATGAGGCTATTGGCTGATCTCATTCGAAATATGCCGGTAGGTCCTGCATTGAATGTGCTCAAATTCAATCCTAAGCACAGTTCTTCCTTTTTGGAAAAAACATTGCTTTCGGCCATAGCAAACTGGCAGGTAAAAAACCCTGACGTGAAGCTGGAAGATGCAAATCTTGTTGTGAAAACGATAATGATTGATGGTGGAAGAATGTTAAAAAGACTTCGTCCCGCTCCGCAAGGAAGAGGACATAGGGTTCGCAAGCGCTCAAATCATATCACTATTGTGGTAGATGCTGTTACCCCAGAAATAATTGATTAATCTACCGAAGTAAAGAAAAGAAATGGGTCAAAAAATTAATCCTATAGGCTTTAGGCTTGGCATTGTAAAAGGTTGGGATTCAAGCTGGTTCGGAGGCAAAAATTTTGCCGACAAGCTCGTCGAAGATCACAAAATCAGAAAATATATTGCTCACAGAATCCCTAAGGGCGGAATCTCTAAAGTGGTTATCGAGCGGACACTTAAAAGAGTAATTCTTACCATTCATACCTCAAGACCAGGTGTCGTTATCGGCAAAGCAGGTGCAGAGGTTGAAAAGGTGAAAGAAGAGCTCAAAAAGCTTACCAACAAAGATGTTCAAATCAACATTTTTGAAGTAAAACGTCCTGAAATTGATGCCAAATTAGTAGGTGAATCTATTGCTCAACAACTAGAAGCAAGGATTTCGTACAGGAAATGTATGAAAACTGCCATTGCAGCAGCTGTTAGGGTAGGTGCATTGGGTATCAAGATTAAATGTTCTGGACGTTTGGGAGGCGCCGAGATGGCCAGAACAGAACAATACAAAGAAGGACGAGTTCCTTTGCACACTCTTCGTGCTGATATTGATTATGCACTTTCAGAAGCTTTGACTGTCTATGGTAAAATCGGTATCAAAGTTTGGGTGTTCAAAGGAGAGGTTTACGGTAAAAAAGATTTATCTCCAAATGCAGGTAGTCAAAGTGCAAACTTTGGTGGAGGTACAGGAGAATTTAATCAACGAGGTGGAGGAGAAGGTGGTGACCGCAGAGGTCGTCGTGACCAAGGTCAAGGCGGCGGCGGTGGAAACCGTGGCGGTGGAGATCGTCGTGGTGGTCAAGGCGGCGGCGGCGGTGGTAACCGTGGTGGTCAAGGCGGTGGAGGCGGCCAAGGTGGCGCCAACCGCAGAGGTGGAAATCAAGGAGGAAGAAGGTAATTTAAAGTAAATACAGTCATGTTATTACCGAAAAGAACGAAGTTTAGAAAAGCCCATAAAGGCAGAATAAAAGGTTTAGCTCAAAGGGGCGCAGACATTTCATTTGGAAGTTTTGGCATCAAGTCGCTTGAAATTGGCAGAATTACATCTCGACAAATTGAAGCAGCCAGGATTGCCGTGACCCGTGCCATGAAAAGAGAAGGTCAGGTTTGGGTTCGTATTTTCCCTGACAAGCCTATTACTAAAAAGCCTGCTGAGGTTAGAATGGGTAAAGGAAAAGGTGCACCTGAATATTGGGTAGCCTGTGTAAAACCAGGAACCATTATTTTCGAATCAAATGGTGTTCCTTTAGCAATTGCATCCGAGGCGCTCCGATTGGCAGCTCAAAAGTTACCAATTAAGACCAAGTTTGTGGTAAGAAAAGATTTTGAGGAGACTTTATAAAAGACGGCATTCATGAAAAACACAGAAATTAGAAATTTTACCGTTGAGGAGCTCAAAAAGGCCGTAGGCGATCAGGAGACCAGGTTGCAAAAGCTTAACTTTGCCCACGCTATTACACCTTTGGAGAACCCAATAACATTAAGGACCAACAGAAGACTGCTGGCCCGATTGAAAACTGAATTACATTCGAGAAACGCATAGTCGTTATGGAAAACAAAGAAGAAGTAGTACTGGTTCGAAATAACCGTAAAGAGAAAGTGGGTAAGGTGGTGAGCGATAAGATGCAAAAATCAATTACAGTATTGGTTGAGCGAAAAGTGAAGCACCCCATGTATGGTAAATTCATGACCAAGAGTAAGAAATTTATGGCTCACGATGAGGAAAACAATGCTGGTATTGGCGATACCGTAAGGATAGCTGAAACCAGGCCTTTGAGCAAAAATAAAAGATGGAGATTGGTTGAAATTTTAGAGAAAGCAAAATAAGCCATGGTACAACAAGAATCAAGATTAGGTGTAGCCGACAACAGCGGTGCTAAAGAAGTCCTGGTAATCAGGGTTTTGGGTGGTACTGGTCGCAGATACGCCAGCATTGGCGATAAAGTGGTAGTTACTGTAAAGTCTGCCCTTTCGTCAAGCAGTATGAAAAAAGGTACAGTATCGAAGGCTGTTATCGTAAGAACCAAAAAGGAAATTAGAAGAAAAGATGGTTCATACATTCGCTTCGACGACAACGCTGCCGTTTTGTTAAACAACAATGACGAGCCTCGGGGAACACGTATTTTCGGCCCTGTAGCCAGAGAACTGCGTGACAAGCAATTTATGAAGATTGTTTCATTGGCTCCAGAAGTACTCTAATATTATGAGCGAGATCAAGAAATTTCACGTCAAGAAGGGTGATACTGTAAAGGTTATCTCTGGAGACAGCAAGGGTAAAATCGGTAAAATTGTATCGGTTGATACTGAAAAATACAGGGCAATTGTAGAAGGCTTAAACTTGGTAACAAAGCACGTTAAGCCATCTGCTCAAAACCCAAATGGTGGTCAGGTGTTGAAGAAAGAAGCACCTATTCACTTGAGTAACCTGATGTTGGTTGATCCGGCATCAGGGGACGCTACCCGAATTGGCAGAAAATTAGATGCCAAAGGGAAATTACAACGTTTTTCTAAGAAGACAGGAGAATTCATCAAGTAATGGCAAATCCAAGATTAAAAGATAAGTATTTGAAAACTGTGGTGCCAAGCCTCATGGAGAAGTATGAGTACAAATCCATTATGCAAGTGCCAAAGATTGTGAAAATCTCAATCAATAAGGGAATAGGTGCTGCAGTTGCGGACAAGAAACTTGTTGATGTAGGGGTTGAAGAACTAACTACTATTTCAGGCCAGAAAGCAGTTGCCACGAAATCAAAGAAAGCGATTTCTAACTTCAAATTGCGTGAAAATATGCCAATTGGAGCTAGAGTCACTTTGCGAGGCGATCGTATGTACGAATTTCTTGACAGACTGACAAGTGTAGCTTTGCCAAGGGTTCGTGACTTTAAGGGTGTGAATGAGAAAGGCTTTGATGGTCGTGGTAATTATACTTTAGGTGTGAAAGAGCAGATTATCTTCCCTGAAATCAGCATAGATAAAGTGAACAAAATCACTGGAATGGATATCACTTTTGTGACTACCGCTTCTACTGATGAAGAAAGCTTCGAATTATTGAAGGCACTAGGTATGCCATTTTCTAACCCATTTAGCAAAAAATAATCATGGCAAAAGAATCGATTAAAGCCAGAGAGCTTAAAAAGGAAAAAACAGTTGCAAAATATGCTGCAAAAAGGGCTGCATTAAAAGCTGCTGGTGATTACATAGGCCTTGACAAGCTTCCTAAAAATGCTAGTCCTGTTAGATTGCACAATCGCTGCAAACTTACTGGCAGGCCGAGAGGTTACATGAGAAAGTTTGGTATTAACCGTGTTACTTTCCGTGAAATGGCAAGCGACGGTAAAATTCCAGGCATCACAAAAGCAAGTTGGTAATAATATCAACATACCGATAGTAAAAAAGCTCCAGTAATGGAGCTTTTTTTATGTTAAGAAGTAATAAAGGAGAGACAGTCTCAATCTGGAAATCGTTGTAAAAGGCTTAGACTTCAATTAACCTGATTGTGAAAATGATATCTATTAAAAGGAAAAATACCGCTAATAATAAAGCATATTGATACTTGTTTGCAGCAGTATCTACTTCTTTAATTCCTTTAATTTGGCCTTCCAGTAAATTGATTTCTGCTGCAAGTTTTTCAGTTTCCTGTCGTTTGTCCGAAATTTCGAAATAGCGCCCACCTGTTTTTTCTGCTACACTCTTAAGTGTTGATCTTTCTAATTTCGAAATGATTGGATTTCCATCGTTGTCAAGTTTCTTAGAGCCTGCAATTTGAATGTGCCCTCCATTTGTCGTCCCAATTCCAACAGTAAATAATTTTAGATCTGCTTTTTTACAGGCTCCTACCAGCGATTCCCATTCTCCTGAAACATCTTCGCCGTCAGAAATGATGATGAGCACCTTTGATTTTACTGTTGCATCCTTTTCTTCCATGGCATTAAACCTTTGCAATGTTAAATCAATTGCTGACGCCAGATTGGTTCCACCCTTGCCTAGTTGGTCTGGTTTCATAATGTTGAGTTGTTTATTGAGGGCTATCTTATCAAAAGTGAGTGGCGAAGCCATCATGGCGTCATCAGCAAATACTATAAATCCTACTCTGTCATTGGTAAACATATCAAAAAGCCTTGCTATTTCATATTTGGCTTTAATTACCCGGGAAGGTGCCACATCTTCGGCTAACATACTTTGAGATAAGTCAAGCGCAATAAATAAATCTTTACCTATCACTTTCACCTCTTTTTTTAAGTCTCCTATTGCAGGTCCAAGTAACGAAACCAACAGTAAACCCAAAAATGACAACCGAAAAAAAGTTTTAACCCAAAATAGATTTGATCTTCCTCTTGACCTTTTGAGTAAAATATAATGCCTAATCCCGAATGTCAGGTATGTTGCAAGGAATACTCCTATTAACAAATACTCTGTTTGTGTCATTAATCTTGCCCAAGCCATGGGCTAAAATTAGTTGGTTTTTACTTCTGTGCGGTGTTTAAGCAATATCTCTGTTTTTTTCTTAAAATCATTTGTTGTTTTCTTCATCATTTCCGATGTTTGCACCCCGCTTGAGGAGAGGTGCCTGAGTGGCCGAAAGGAGCAGTTTGCTAAACTGTCGTACGGTTAACCCTGTACCGGGGGTTCGAATCCCCCCCTCTCCGCAGAAGCTTTCGGGGCGTAGCGTAGCCCGGTCATCGCGCCTGGTTTGGGACCAGGAGGTCGCAAGTTCGAATCTTGCCGCCCCGACTGTTAATTGCCTGACATTCTAAGTTAATGTCAGGCTTTTTTTATGTAAGACTGTTTCATTTTTAAAAATCCAGGTTTTAATTTAAGAATTTGTATTTCACGCCTTTTAGATAGATCGTGGAAGAATGCTCATGTAAGATGTGCTTAGATGTTGGAAGTCTGACAAATGCTGAAGTTCACTGGATGCTGACATGATTACTACATTGGTTTCTTTTATTCTTTCCCAATTCAAGCAACGATTCCATTTAAAGGTATCGCAATGCTCCACAAGCTGCCGGAGTTGGAAGTGACGGATAGTTGCTATGAATGACTTAGTTACTTTGAAAGAAATAGATCAGGTTAGCTAATTGATATAGAAATAGCTGGAGAATTATTGATGCCTTTGAATGAAAGTAGGAACTATAGCTGACCTTGTAAAGTATTTAGCCAATAAATTTGTTTTAGCGGTTAATAACTTTCCTAATCATACCTACTACTCCTAGTTGACGTTCGAAGCTGTTAAAAGGAAGAGTTTATTTTGGGCTGGGTTGATATTAATGGATAACCAAACTCGGTGTCAAAACATGCTGTCTAAGTAAGCACAGATGAATCTTTTTTGTTTCAATAGAAAAGCTTTCTGATAGTATTTTTCAAGTTATAAGGCAAAGGGCTAAAATATTGCCTGTAGAACTTTTGTTGTCCTGATAAAATTACCTTGTAACTTGCACCCTTGAATCAATGGAGGAGGTCGATTGCTATTTGCCTCATTATCAAAGCGAATGCTTGTTGAAATAGATAAAAATTCCGGTTACTGTTTTGGTGTTGAATATGCCATTCAGATGGCTGAAGATGCCCTGGACGAAGGCGAAACTTTATATTGTCTAGGAGATATAGTTCACAATGCCATGGAGGTGAACAGGCTAGAAGAAAAGGGATTGATAATTATTGATCGGGAGCAATTAAAAAAGCTGCACGATTGTAAGGTATTGATAAGGGCACACGGCGAACCTCCTGAAACTTATTCTTTGGCATTAAGTCAGAATATTGAGTTGATTGACGCTTCATGCCCTGTGGTACTAAAACTACAAAACAGGGTGAAACACGAGTTTGACAGGATTACAAAACGAGATGGACAGGTTGTGATTTACGGACAACATGGCCATGCAGAAGTTGCTGGTCTTGCCGGTCAGACTCAGGGCAATGCTATTATTGTAAAAGATGAAGCAGATTTAAGCCAGATTGATTTTGCTAAACCAATTTCACTGTTTTCTCAAACAACTAAAAGCACAGCAGGTTTTTACCATATTAAATCATTGATTGAACAAAAAGTATTTGCTGCAAACCCAGATGCGGAGCCTGATTTTTTCGATGCGAATGATAGTATTTGCAGGCAGGTATCTAACAGAGAACCTCAATTGAGACAATTTTCAAAAAATTTCAATGTTGTAGTGTTTGTAAGTGGTAAGAAAAGTTCGAACGGTAAAGCTTTGTACAGTGTTTGCCTAAATGAAAACCCCAATAGCTATTTTGTTGAAAACGAGCAAGAACTTGATTTTTCCTGGTTTGAAAATGCAGAAACTGTAGGTATTTGTGGTGCAACGTCTACTCCACTTTGGTTGATGCAAAAGGTAGCTTTAGCTATTTCAAATGGTATAGAGATGTCCATTTCCCGCTAAAAAGTAAAGTGAAAAAGATACCTGGCTACTTTTTTCAAGGATTACTTTTGATTGCCCCAGTTGGCATTACGGTTTATGTGCTCTGGGCGGCGCTCAGCTGGTTGGACGAGTTAGTTCAGCTTGATTACCCAGGTCTTGGGTTACTAATTATAGTTTCGGGCATAACGTTACTTGGTTTTTTGTCGAGCACATTGTTGGTAAAACCAATTTTTAACATCACTGAAAGGTTGTTGAATACTGTTCCTTTGGTGAAGTTGGTTTACTCTTCGCTCAAAGACCTTTTTGCGGCATTTGTTGGCGACAAAAAAACATTCGATAAAGTAGTGAAGATTACTTTGAATAAAGAATCTGAGGTTTCAAAAATTGGCTTTGTTACACAGAGTGACCTAAAGAAATTAGGCCTAGGTGGGCTTGTAGCAGTATACGTTCCACATTCCTACAATTTTTCTGGTGATATGTTTTTGGTGCCTGCCGAACTGGTTACCGCATTAAATATTTCCCCATCCGATGCCATGAAAATGGTGATTTCAGGAGGAATTGCATTAACTGATAACGGCAAAAATATTTAAAAACTCAGGCATAAGTTGGCTTATATCGCTTTACCAAATCGCTTCAAATACCCATGAGAAACCAATTGACAAATACCATTCTGATGGTAGCCCCGACCGACTTTGCGTTCAATGAGCAAACTGCACAAGACAACGAGTTTCAGCATAAGCCAGATGAGTTTAGTAGCCTTGAGTTGAAAGAAAAAGTAAGACAGGAGTTTAACGGAGCAGTGGCAGTGCTCAGGCAAGCTGGTGTACATGTACTGGTTTTAGAAAAGCCGCCTGGTTTGCCTGAAATGCCAGATGCAGTTTTTCCCAACAACTGGTTTGCAACTGATGAAGAAGGCAGGGTATTTTTATTTCCGATGTTTACCGAAAACCGTCGAGCAGAGGTTATGCAAATAAATGCTGTGAAGCATCTTTTGCAACTGGGGGGGTTTATAGTAAATGAAGTGGTTGATTTAAGTAATCAATCGGACTCAACTTACCTGGAAGGAACCGGAAGTATGATCTTGGATAGGCCAAATCAAATGGTTTATGCGTCCAGATCTGTTCGAACCGACGAAGATAAACTGGAGCTATTTCTCCACAAATCTGCGTTTGAAAGTGCCGTTATTTTCGATGCTATCAGCTCAACGGGATCCCCTTTTTACCATACAAATGTAGTACTGAGCATTGGGGCTGGTTTTGCTGTTGCTACTTTGGAAGCAATTCCTGATGGACCTGAAAAGCAACAATTTATAAATAAACTTAGCAAGAACAAAGACGTTATTCAGATTTCGAAGGTTCAGGCTGAACAATATTTTTGTGGCAACATTCTTCAACTTTCTACTGGAAACAACAGCAATGTGATTGTGATGTCAGAGTCGGCTCACGAAGGATTTACTGACGACCAGTTGGATGAGTTGTCAGACTTTGGCACTTTGCTGCCCATTTCTATACCTACAATTGAAAAAGTGGGAGGAGGAAGTGCTCGCTGCATGATGGCAGAAATATTTTTACCAAGAATTAAAAACGATTGACCAAACAATGACAAAACTACTGGAAGGGAAAAATGCATTGATTACAGGTGCTTCTAAAGGAATAGGCCGGGCGATGGCGCTTGCTTTTGCCAAACAAGGAGCCAGTGTAGGTTTTACTTATTTATCAAGTGTCGAAAAAGGCGAGGCACTCGTGCAAGAGTTGGAAGCCTTGGGCGTGAAAGCAAAAGGATACCGCTCGGATGCATCTGATTTTAAAGCGGCAGAAACGCTTTTTAATGATTTTATAGTTGATTTTGGAACTTGTGATGCTTTGATTAACAATGCCGGCATTACCAGAGATACTTTGCTTATGCGCATGAGCGAAGAGCAGTGGGACGAGGTGATTCGTGTAAATCTGAAATCGGTTTTTAACCTAACCAAAGCGGCAAATCGTCAGTTTTTGAAGCAAAAATCCGGAAGTATTATCAATATAACCTCCGTCGTAGGGGTTCGAGGAAATGCAGGTCAGGCCAATTATGCCGCATCGAAAGCCGGGATCATTGGTTTTACTAAGTCTGTAGCACTTGAAATGGGTTCCCGAAGCATCAGGTGCAACGCTATTGCACCCGGGTTCATTGAAACTGAAATGACAGGGACTCTAGATCAGAATGTGGTTCAGGGTTGGTATAATGCCATACCGATGAAGCGGGGCGGTACAGCCGATGAAGTAGCAGATTGTGCAGTTTTTTTAGCTTCTGATTTATCAACCTACATCACTGGACAAGTGTTGCAGGTTGATGGTGGTATGCTAACATAAACATAAAAATCGTTGGCGGCTTTTGCCAGGAGGTATCAGCCTTTTTCAAATCCTTTACAATTGCAGTTCAGCCTCAGTAGGCTCTGGTGGTGTATCGGTGCTAATTGTATCTTTTTTAGGTATGAAAGTCGGACAATAATATTTGGTGTTGATCTTAAACTTGGGTTTAGGAAAAAATCCTTCCCTGATTCCCAAGGATTTGTCTGCATACACTTTTTCCATAAACAAACCGTAAATGGGTAAAGCTGTTTTGGAGCCTTCGCCAGCTCTTAGGGTTCGGAAGTGAATGCTACGCTCTTCGGCTCCGACCCAAACGCCAGACACAAGGTCTTTTGTGAGTCCAATAAACCAGCCGTCGGATTGGTTGGACGAAGTGCCTGTTTTACCGGCCATTTCGTTGCCCCTGAAAATATTATAGCTAAACAATCCCTGTGCTGTTCCGCCGGGTTCCTGCAATGTTCCCTTTAACATGTGAATCATTAAAAAAGCTGCCTCAGGGTTGATTACTTTTTGGGATTTGGCCAGAAACCGATGAATGGTATTTCCTCCATGATCTTCTATTCGGGAAACAAGCATGGGTGTGTTCCAATTTCCGTCATTCACAAACGTGCAATAGGCGCCAACCATTTCGAATAAACTCACATCATTCGAACCTAAGCCTATAGATGGGATTGGTTTTAGTGGGCTTGAAATGCCGAACTTGTGTGCGTAATCAGCAATTGTTTTTGGGCCAAACATCATGGTTAGCTGCGCCGCTACTGAGTTTATTGATCTGCCCATTGCATATCTCAATGTCATCGTTTGACCTGAGAAATAGCCGGTTGCATTGCCTGGAGTCCATTCCTTATCTACACTGTCGCCATTTTCAAACTCCCTGTATTTAACCCTGACATACTTGTCTTGCATTTTGAAACAAGGTGAATAGCCTTTGTCAATCGCTGTGGCATAAACAAATGCTTTGAATGTTGATCCGGGCTGTCGTTTGCTCTGTTGGACATGGTCGTACTCAAAGTGATCGTAGTTGATTCCTCCCACCCAAACTTTGATATGGCCTGAAAAAGGATCCATGGTTACCAGACCTGCATGCAGTATTTTCTTGTAATACCGAAGCGAATCGAGCGAACTGAAAGTGGTATCGACGGAACCTTTCCAGCGGAAAACCGTCATCTTTTTAGGTTGATTCAGGTAATGAAAAATGGAGTCCTGGTTGTTATTAAACTTACGCTTCAAAATTTTATATATTTCGGTACGCTGAGCCACATTTTCAATAAAATCAGGAATTTCTTTTCCTTTTTCATCTATCCATGGGTTTTGACCTTTCCAATGTCCGTCAAACCGTTTTTGTAATGCTTTCATGTGCTCTTCCATGGCTTCTTTGCCGTGTTGCTGCATGCGACTGTCTATGGTTAGATGAATTTTTAAACCATCGGTATATATGTCAAATTCATTTTTGTCGGCCCATTTTTGGAGTACCCTCGTCAAATAACGGCCATAATAATCACGAACGCCATCGCTATGTGGCTCTTGCTGATAATTGAGTACTATTGGTTTCACTGTGAGCGAATCGTACATCGTTCTGCTGATAAAGTCATATTTCAGCATTTGGTTAATAACCGTGTTTCTTCTGCGAAATGCATTCTTGTATCTTCGTTTGGGATTGTAACTTGTGGTTGCTTTCAACATGCCTACCAACATGGCAGCTTCTTCAATTTTCAGGTCGATAGGTTTTTTATTGAAAAAGGTTTTTGAAGCTGTTTTTATACCAAATGAATTACTTCCAAAGTCGACCGTGTTCAAATACATGGTCATGATTTCTTCTTTCGTAAAATTACGTTCCAACTGAATTGCAGTCATCCATTCTTTGAGTTTTGCTATGCCGGTCTTGAGTCCGGGGATGTAGCCAAGCAACCCAATTCTGCCTGATTTTTTGCGTGTCTTGTACAGGTTTTTTGCCAGTTGTTGTGTGATGGTGCTTCCTCCTCTGTTTTCTCCTTTGGCAACCGAAATCAAGATAGAAACTGTGGCTCCAGGATCAATGCCAGAGTGGTCGTAAAATCGGATGTCTTCTGTGGCCAATAGGGCTTTGAAAACAAAAGGAGATATTTTCTCAAAATCTGTAGGGCTGCGGTTTTCTTTAAAATATTTTCCCACAAGCACTCCGTCGGAAGTGTAAACCTCAGAAGCAATTTCAAGTTGAGGATTTTCAAGACTTTCCAGGTCTGGCATTTTGCCATAGAGATAAAGAAAATTGTGCTGGACAGACAGGAGAAACAACCAAAACGAAACAACCACTAAAGCAGCATATTTCCAACACAACTTAATATAATAGAGGCTCGAGACGGGCGTTGGTCTTGTCGTCTTAATAGCATTGAGAAGGCTTTTGACAGCAAACAGCACCAGCACCCCCAGGGTGAGAAAAGTCCTCCAGATTTTTAAAATCAATTTCACAAACAGTTAGCTTTCAAAAGTGCTTCAAAGCGTTAGCTTAAACAAATACATTGTCAATTAGCCTCACATCATCAACCCATGCTGCTATGCAAATTGCAGTTTTTTGGGCAGAATTTGGTTCCAATACTGGTTCCATTGTCTCGAAATCAACCATTTCAAGGTATTCAACTTTGTTAATTCCTAAATTAGCCAGATTTTCGATGCCCTTATTTCTGGCAAATGCAAAGGTTTTTTCCTTTAAGGCATTCCTGATTTCTGTTAAAGTTTGGTACAGGTTCGCAGCCATTTTTCTGCCCGATGAAGACAACCTTTGGTTTCTTGACGACATGGCTAGGCCATCCGTTTCTCTCATAGTTTCAATGAACCTCAACTCAACAGGAAATCCCAAATCAGAAACCAAAGTCTTTACAACGGCACATTGTTGCAGGTCTTTTAGTCCAAAATATGCTCTATCGGGCCATGTCAAATGGAAGAGTTTGGCTACAATTACACCCACTCCGGTGAAATGCCCAGGTCTGAATTTTTCTTCCATGCCAGAGGAAAGTGTTCCAAAGTCCAGCGTGATTCTTGTCGGGTTTTGGTACATCGATTCTGTATTTGGCAACAAAACGAGGTCGCAACCAGATTTTTCGAGCATGTCCAGGTCTTGCTCAACCATTCGGGGATATCGGTCCAAATCCTGGCTATTATTGAATTGCAGGGGATTAATAAAAATACTAGCGAGAGAAACATTGTTTTCTGCCATTGCGTACTCTAAAAGCCTTAAATGGCCTTGGTGCAGTGCGCCCATGGTTGGCACAAAACCAATGGATTTGCCTTCCGCTTTTAGCTTAAGAATTTGGCGACTAACTTCAGCAGGTTGTTCAATTACTTTCAATGGATTCCTATAATCTGCGCTCAAAGGAATGCATTTTTCTATGAATAGAACATGCTTTGAAGCAACAGTTGCAAAGGGTATTTATCCACACAGGTTTGATTTACGGTGAAAAAATGATTAATTTTGCATCGCCGTTTTGGTGAAAGCGGCCAAATAGGTTCAAACCAATTACCATTTTCAAATTTGCTATGTCAAAGCTAAAGATCCTTTATGCAGCCAGCGAAATCAATCCTTTCTTACAAACTTCTGAAGTAGCCGACTTTCTCCGAAAAATACCTCAGGGTATGCAGGAAAAGGGAATGGAAATAAGAATTTTAGTTCCAAGATTTGGGCTGATCAATGAAAGGAAAAACAGGTTGCATGAGGTGGTGCGTTTGTCGGGTATCAATATCTCAGTTGGCGATGAAGAAAAACCTCTCGTTATTAAAGTTGCTTCAATTCCTAATGCCAAGCTCCAGGTTTATTTTATTGACAACGAAGACTATTTCCATCGTAAATCTGTGTTTTTCGACACCAACAACCAATTTCACGAAGATAACCACGAAAGGGCTATCTTCTTTTGTAAAGGTGTTTTAGAAACAGTAAAAAAACTTGGTTGGGCGCCGGATATCGTTCATTGCAACGATTGGATGACCAGCTTGATTCCTATGTACTTGCGAACTACCTACAAAAAAGATCCTATCTTCAAAAATTCTAAGTCGGTTTTCAGCGTTTACAACACACATTTTGATTTCAAATTTGGTGATGATCTTTTTGAGAAGGCCAAAATGTACGACATCGATGATAAAGCCTTAGCTCCACTTCGCTCTGCAGACTATGCTGGATTCCTTAATATTGGCATCCAATATGCAGATGTGGTGGTAAGGAGAAATGAAGCTTACAACGAAAAGTTGGAAGATGTATTTAAAACTATTGGAAGTTGTGAAGACGGTGCACGTCTTCATGAAATAGATGATAAAGAAGAAAACGGCGTTGAGCATTACTTTAACTTCTACCATGATTTGGTGGGATAAATCAGCATACATACGGCAGGTCATGGTTTGGCCTGCCGTATTTTTTTGCCTTTTTTCTTGTAAAACCCCCTTTAAAAATGATTTGGGAATTCCTGCCAGGAACCCCACAGATCTGTTGAATGCGGCCTATGTGGACAGCTTTGCTATAACTTGTGCAACAGTTCTTCAAGACTCAATTCTGTCTTCTATCACTACAAATGTGTTGCTTGGCAGATATCAGGATGAAGAGTTTGGACTTGTGGAAGCATCGGCTTACATGCAAGCAGCACCACTTAGTTTTCCATTCGATGTGCTGCCTGCTACAGCGAGATTCGATTCTCTTTTGTTTTTCTTTCAGCCTATTTACATGTATGGTGTGAAAAATGAAGACACCGCTACGAGTCGATTGAAATTTCAGATTAGACCACTTGCAGATACATTACATCCCAATAGAAGATTTTATGTTTTTGACAAGCCTGTCTCCTTTGGAACAACTCGTGATGAGGTGGAAATTTTTCCTGGTAAAGTATTCAACGCCAGAAGTTTGAAGTACAAGGCAAATCAATTGGGCGCACTTTGGTTTGAAGCCTTGAAAACAGGAAGTTCAGACAACTATGATCAGTTTATTCAGAAAGTGAAACCATTTGCGCTAGAGCCTTTGACTGGTTCAACAGGTATTTTAGGTCTGGAACTCCGGGTGAGGAGTACTACCAATTACAATTTTGCCCAAATTCACTTCAAGTTACCTAAGAAAAGTAATCCGGCTGAGGATTCAACTGCAAGTGTAACGCTGCAAATAACGGATGGTCAGCCTCACTATACCCATATTGAAACCAACAGAACAGGCACCCGGATATCAGCTTTAAACTCAACGAACAATAGAATTCCATCAGAAAATTTGAATGGAGAAAACTATGTTCAAATGGGATCGGGGGTTATGACGCACATATCTTTTCCTGATTTGTTTGTGTGGGCCTCAAACAACAAGAATGCTATAATTTTAAGGGCTGAACTTGAACTATCGCCCTCAAACAACAGATGGGAGCTACCTCCTTTTCTGGAGTTAATTCGAGCCAATGCAGAGCGAAGCTTCCCCAAAGACTGGAATCTAGTGAACAACCTCATTTTCAACGAACAGTCGAGCGGCACGGGCTATGGTGCCAGATTGTTTTTTAAAGCCACCAGCGAATCTACATTCCGGCTCAATCTCACCCCGTATATCACTGATGTTTTGAAGGGTCGGGAACCAAATAATGGATTTTTCATCTTTCACAATCCGGCTCAACTTGGAGTAAATCGGATGATTTTTGGAGATAGGGCCAATACAAATGCTAACTTGCGTTTGAAAATACACTACACCAGGCCATAATGGCAAACATCTGATAACGCTTTCATTTTAAAAAACCATGTGTGGAATTGTTGCTTATATAGGTCACAGGCAGGCCTTTCCGGTAATTATTAAAGGTTTAAAGAGACTCGAATACCGTGGCTACGACAGTGCAGGCATTGCATTGCTGAACGGTGGACTGAATGTTTATAAGAAAAAGGGAAAAGTATCTGAGTTGGAAAACTCACTTGCTACTGAATCGCTCAACTCAACCATTGGAATTGGGCACACCCGCTGGGCAACCCACGGGGAGCCTAATGATTTGAATGCCCACCCGCATTATTCTTCGAATGAAAATCTTGCTATCATTCACAATGGTATTATAGAAAACTATGCTTCGCTGAAAATTGAACTTGAACAACGGGGTCATGTATTCAAGAGCGACACAGACTCAGAAGTTTTTATTCACCTGATCGATGATATTTACGAACATACCAATTGTGCATTAGAGGAAGCCGTTAGATTGGCCATGAATCAGGTTATTGGTGCATACGCCATTGTGATCATGGACGAAAAATCGCCAAATCAGCTTATAGCAGCTCGTAAAGGTTCTCCACTGGTTGTAGGTATAGGTGAAGGGGAGTTTTTCTTTGCTTCAGATGCTACGCCAATCATTGAATATACCAAAGACGTTGTTTACCTCGATGATTTTGAAATAGCCATCATCAGAGACGGAAAATTTGAAATCAAAAACATAGATGCTGAGGTGAAAACACCGTACATCAATACCCTCGAAATGGAGCTTGAGCAAATCGAAAAGGGCGGATTCGACCACTTTATGCTCAAAGAGATTTTTGAACAGCCCAAAAGTATTAAAGATTGCCTGCGTGGCAGGGTGGATGCAAACAGAGGACATCTGGTACTTGGTGGCATGAGGGATTATATCAATAAAGCTACATCAATAGACCGGATTATTATTTTGGCTTGCGGCACGTCATGGCATGCAGGTTTGGTGGCCGAATATTTATTTGAAGAGTTCACCCGCATTCCAGTTGAAGTGGAATACGCATCTGAATTTCGCTACAGAAATCCTATCATTAAAGAAGGTGATTGGGTTATTGTAATTTCACAGTCGGGCGAAACTGCTGATTCTCTGGCTGCTTTGCAGCTGGCAAAAAGCAAAGGCTCTATCATTTTCGGCGTTTGCAATGTTGTGGGCTCATCTATTGCCCGGGAAACGCACGCAGGAGCCTACACCCATGCAGGACCTGAGATTGGTGTAGCCAGTACAAAAGCTTTCACTGCGCAGGTAACAGTGCTTACTATGATGGCGTTGATGATTGGGTATAAAAAAGGTACCATTACCGACGCAAACTATCACAGCATGCTTATCGAACTGGAAACCATTCCAGACAAAGTTGAAAGGGCACTTCAGCTTAATGAAAAAATTCGTTACATTGCTGGTGAGTTTAAAGACGCACGCAACTTTTTGTACTTGGGGCGAGGATACAACTTCCCTGTAGCACTGGAGGGGGCACTTAAACTGAAAGAGATTTCATACATTCACGCTGAAGGCTACCCTGCTGCCGAAATGAAACATGGGCCCATTGCTCTCATAGATGAGGAAATGCCCGTTGTTTTTATTGCTACCAAAGACAGCACTTACGAAAAAATTGTAAGCAATATTCAGGAGGTTAAAGCCAGGAAGGGGAAAATTATTGCTGTTGTTACTGAAGGCGATACAGAAATTCAAAAAATGGCTCATTATACTATTCAAATACCTGAATGCCATGAAGCCCTGGTGCCTTTACTGTCTGTGATACCACTTCAGTTGCTTAGTTATCACATTGCGGTAATGCGAGGATGTAATGTAGATCAGCCAAGAAATTTAGCAAAGTCTGTGACAGTCGAATAATTGCTTATGTTGAACAAATTAGCCGGTTTTTTGAAAGTGGATCAGTTTATTGAAAACATTGCAGGATATATGGAAACCAGAATTGAGCTTGCAAAGCTTGATCTGAAAAAAGAATTTGCTGGTGTTTTGGCAAAGCTCATTGTTTTTTCCATCGCAATAATCGGTATATTGGGCTTATTTTTGGCGCTTACCTTAGCAATAGGTTTTTTACTAAACGAGTTACTTTCTTCAGGTTTTCTAGGTTTTTTTATTGTAGCACTGGTTTATGGAATTGTAACAGTCGTTGGTTTTTCTGCGGCGAAAAACGAAAAATGGATTGCCTCACTACGTGACCAAATTGAAAAGAAAGTATTTGAAGCTGACTTAAACGAACAAAAAAATGGAAGTAAAAACACAAACTCAAACGATGATGGAGGAGCTTGAAGAAAGAAGAAAGAAGCTGAAAGAGAGCACTGCTGAGTTTAAATCTGCTATTGAAGATCAGGTAGAAGTTTTGAAAGAATCTGCCATTAAATGGTCTATAAGAGGTGTGATTGCAGTAGGCTTCTCGGTGGTTTCTTTTTATCTTATCAAGAGAATTACCCGGAAACCTAAACCTGAGTCTAAACTCGATAATGCTAATGGTGCTTTGGTAGCTGAATCTTCAAGTCCGAATCCAATAGTTACCTCAATCAAAGTATATATTGCCACGTTTTTGCTAGGCCTGGCTCGGGAGTTTATCGTCCGATACCTGGAAAATGCATTTAGCAACTCTCAACCTGATGAACCAATCCATACTCAACCAGCTAAAAGCCAACCGTCGATCAGGTAAGAAAGGCTTAGCTGTTTTGCTAGACCCCGACAAGGCAGACTTGTCGCATTTGCCCGCCTTTGTTGAAGCTTGTGAGCAACACGAAGTCGATTTAATTTTTGTTGGCGGAAGTCTGATCGTTGGTTTGGGCTTGCATCAAATGATTGTTCAAATAAAATCATTGACAAAAATTCCGGTAGTGCTGTTTCCAGGAAGCAGTATGCACATCGATTTTAATGCAGATGCTATTTTGTTCCTTTCGCTAATTTCAGGAAGAAATCCAGAATTGCTGATTGGTCAACATGTGTTAGCTGCTCCTTTGCTTAAAAGAAGCGAACTTGAAGTAATTCCAACAGGATATATTTTAGTGGATTCTGGCTTGCAAACCACTGTATCTTACATTTCCAACACCATGCCTGTGCCTTTCAATAAACCTGAAATTGCAGTGTCAACAGCTTTGGCTGGCGAAATGCTGGGTTTGCAAACGATTTACTTAGATGCTGGTTCAGGTGCAGAAAAAATCATAAGTTCTAAGATGATAGCCGCTGTAAACAAAGCGATCAATGTGCCATTGATTGTGGGAGGTGGGATAAATACTGCCGAAAAGGCCCAGGCTGTTTTCAACGCAGGTGCAGATGTGGTAGTGGTGGGAAATGCGTTTGAAACAAATCCTGAACTCCTTGGGCAAATTGCTCAGAGTCGTTATTCGGTCAAGGTTTAATAAGAAGCTCTTTGGTAGCGAAATTTAGTGTAGTAAAAATCCCGAATCCTCCATCCATGGCAGAAACAATAGAAGCCGGTTGTGCAAAGGGATTGCCGTTCGCCCTTTCGGCATCTTCTATAGTTTCTAAGTAATTGTAGTACTGCTGTTCAATATTATATAACCTTATAATTAAGTTTTCTCCAACCTTGAATCTGTAGCCTGTGCCCACAGGAAAAGTTCGTCCGTTGAGTTGGTTGTCTGTGAACGTGAAATCAAGGCTTGACGAAGAATTTAAGCTGTCTTTATTTACTATGATTCGGTAAAAGTTGTTGGTTGATGGATCGTCTTTTATCCAAACCACAAGATTTGCACTTGAATCAGGCAACCTTACATTGTAGCCGGCGCTGTCAATGACAGGTTTTGCAAGAACCTGGCTAGTTCCCCGCAACATTCTCCCTTTTTTGTCTTTTATAGTTATTGTGAACTCTTGTCCCTGTTCAAATGTGATTGGCGTTGGATTTCTATAGTTATAGTATTTTACAAAAAGTGGATCGATAAGCGGATCCAGTGGAACTTGAAAGGTTTGGCCTTTGGAAAAAACAGTGATTTCTGCATCGTTAAATGTTGGGTCTTTCAGCGAATCGAAATAGGATGTTGTTTCGGTTAAAAGAATCTTAATGGGTTGATTTTCTTCAAGATAACACTCTGCAACTAATTGCCTTTGGTATGGCGGTAGTTTTATATCAATTTCTCTTTCAAGTGAACAAGAAAGAAACATACCTGAAGAGGCGAAAAATAAAATTTGTCTTAAATTTTGTAATATTGGGTTCATTGGCTTGATTTCAATAACTAATCATATACCGGCTTGTTTTATTGTGCCACAAAATAAAAAAGGCTTCCGAAGGAAGCCTCAATAACTAGTTTGACACTCTTCGTAGCATTTTACTTTTCTTTTTAAAGTTCATACCGCTTCGAAGTCTGCTTAACCCGCCTGAACTTAAAACATATTCCAGTCTAGCCTGTAGCAGGAAGTATCCATCATTTCTCGAAGGATTTCCCCTTTTTGTATTTACCGACCGGTCGAAATTATAAAAATCAGGAGATCTGTCGGCCAGGGCAGCACGGATAGGGTCTGGCGAGTTTACTGCATCGGTGGAATATGTAGAACTAACATCGTCAAGGAAATCACTGTTGGTAAATCGGTAAGAACTCTCTATTAAAACATTAATCCCTTTACTGATCTGAAATTGAAGTCCAAGCCCCACCGGAATAATAATTGCAGTGCCACTATAACTAACACCTTCTGTTTTGTAATCACGCAAATTATACAAAGTACCATTCAGTTCAGCTTTAGGATTGTTTGTTGTGATGCCAGCCCCCAAGATCAGATACGATGAAAACGGAAAGTCTGCTCTCGATAGTTCCTTGACGGTATTGTAGTTGAAGAACTCAAAATTAATTGTGCCCAGAACTTCAATATTGTTAGACCGAAATGACAAATTTCGTTTCAGATTTCCAGGAGATTGCGACATAATGGCATCAGCGCTGCCTATTCTATAATAATTTACATTAAGACCAGCAATCAGATAATCGTTAAAACGGCGTCTGCCGAAAATTCCAAAATTACCAAATGGCTTATCAAACGTTTTAGACTTTTGCAATAAATTTCCTGCAGGACTTAGGTCTCCGTTGTATGCAGCCAGTCCTCCACCAAATCCAATGGACCATGATTTTAACTTTTGATCGAAAAAGTCGAACATGCGGTATCGTGGCTGGGAGTAGGCAGAAGCGGCAGAAAGTACCAGAAAAAGCCCAAATAGGTAAATTTTGCGCATTGACGAAGCAAACAAATATTTGAATTTAAAACATCAAATAACCTCAAAATATTTTGGAATCCAAAATCTTGGGCACTTCAATTCAAATTCTTAAGCCAATTTTTGGTTATTTTGCAGCAATGATTCCATTATCTATTCAGAGAATAGCCTTTGCTGGTCTATTTATTTTTACCTTATTTTTTCTGTCGCAGTGCATTCCAAACCGTAAGTTGGTTTATCTTCAAAAAGGAAATGAAGTGAGCCCCCCAATTGGGGAAGTGGCCACAACCTGGAAGGATTACAAATTACAACCTGGTGATGTGCTCAATATCAGGGTGTTAGGAACAGATCAAAATGCATTGGCACCATTTAATATAGACCAGGCTCAAGGCCTTAATAATGCCCAGATCAACAACATGCAATTGTATATCAATGGCTATTCCGTTGACCACATTGGCCAGATTAATTTCCCCGTGATTGGCAACCTGACTGTGGCCAATAAAACGATGGAAGAAGTAACTGCAGAACTAACCAAAGGCCTTGAAAAATATCTTCAGAACCCAATTGTAAGGGTGAAATTGGTTAGCTACAAAGTGACGATACTTGGTGAAGTAAAATCGCCAGGATACTTTTTTTTCTACAACGACAGGGTAACAATTTTTGAAGCCATTGGAATTGCTGGCGATCTTACTGACGTAGCCGACAGGGCTCGGGTAAAATTGGTGAGAAACACTACCAAAGGCGTTGAAGTGAAATACATCAATTTACTCCAGGCAGACCTCATTCAACAGGATGGATTTTTTATCAGCCCTAATGATGTGATTTATGTGCAACCTTTACCTGCTAAAAACTTTAGAATAAACCTTCCTGCTTTGAGCTTTGCAGCTTCGGGATTAAGTTTAGTATTTATCATCATTTCACTTTTACGATAACCATGACTACCACCGAAAACCTCCAAATCGAAAAGATTTTGCTCCATTTTGGGCTCGATGCAGGGCTCCACTCAGTTTGCACCGGCACTGTATGGACCACATCAATAGGCACAACACAACGGCACCTACGTTCGCCAATCAATGGTGCTCATGTTGGCATCGTTTCTTATGCTTCAACACAAGATTGGGATGATGTAGTAGAAACGGCTTCGAAAGCCTTTGAATACTGGCGACTAGTGCCTGCACCAAAGCGAGGAGAAATTATTCGTCAGTTTGGCGACAGTTTGCGAAAGCACAAACAAGCACTTGGCGAGTTAGTGACCCTTGAAATGGGAAAAATTTTGCAGGAAGGACTAGGCGAAGTGCAGGAAATGATTGACATCTGCGATTTTGCTGTAGGTCTTTCCCGACAGTTGTATGGCCTCACCATAGCCAGCGAACGACCATCACATCGTATGTTCGAAACATGGCAACCGTTGGGAATAGTAGGTGTTATTTCTGCTTTTAATTTTCCAGTAGCCGTTTGGGCATGGAATGCGGCCTTGGCTGCTGTTTGTGGCGATGTTGTAATTTGGAAACCATCGGAAAAAACCCCACTCACAGCCTTGGCTTGCCATAAAATATGGGAACAAGTTGCCAGGGACAACAATTTGCCAGAGGGTATTTTTAACCTTGTTATTGGCGATGCAGAAATTGGTAAAAAAATGTCGTCAGATGCCAGAATTCCTTTGGTATCGGCTACCGGTTCTACCCGAATGGGCAAAGCAGTAGCATCTGTGGTGGCAGGCAGATTGGGCAAAACCCTTTTGGAACTTGGGGGAAACAATGCCATCATCATCACAGAACACGCCAACCTTGATTTGGCCATGCGGTCAACAATTTTTGGCGCCGTTGGTACTTGCGGACAGCGATGTACTTCTACAAGGCGATTGATTGTGCATGAATCAAAATTTGAAGAAGTAAAGTCAAGGTTGCTTTCAGCTTATAAAAAATTGCCTGTAGGCAATCCACTTTCTGCAAACACTTTGGTTGGGCCATTGGTAGACGCACAAGCCGCCGACGCTTTTGAGCACGCCATACATGCAGTACTTCTTGAAGGTGGTAAACTATTGTTTGGTGGCAAGCGCATTGAGGTTGAAGGATGCGAAGAGGGTCAATATGTAATTCCAGCCATTGTGGAAGCTCAAAATCAGTATAAAATGGTGCAGGAAGAAACATTTGCTCCTATTCTGTATCTAATCAAATATGAAGGCGGGGTCGAAAATGCCATTGCTATTCAAAATGGGGTGAAACAAGGCCTTTCTTCTGCCATTTTTACCGACCACATTCGCCAAGGCGAAATGTTTCTTTCGCCTTCAGGTTCAGATTGTGGCATTGCCAACGTTAACATTGGCACATCAGGTGCTGAAATAGGTGGAGCATTTGGTGGTGAAAAGGAGACAGGCGGTGGTCGTGAGTCAGGTTCCGATGCTTGGAAAGTGTATATGCGCCGTCAAACTTCTACCATCAATTTTGGTACAGAACTGCCTTTAGCTCAAGGCATAAAATTCGATATTTAATCAACTCAGTTTTTTTGAACCTTCATGTTTGAAAATTTAAGTCAAAAATTAGACAAAGCATTTAAAACCCTGAAAGGTCAAGGTAGAATTACCGAGATCAATGTAGCTGCAACGGTGAAGGAAATCCGCAGGGCCTTGCTCGATGCCGATGTGAACTACAAGGTAGCCAAAACAGTAACAGATCAGATTTTGAAAAAAGCACTCGGCAAGGAAGTGCTCATTTCTGTGAAGCCAGGCGAGTTGCTCACCAAGATTGTGTACGATGAGCTCACCGCATTGATGGGTGGCATAAATGCCGACATAAATCTGAAAGGCGAACCTGCAGTTATTCTGATGGCAGGTTTGCAAGGATCGGGTAAAACCACCTTTACAGGTAAACTCGCTCACATGCTCACCAGGCAAGGCAAGCAGGTTTTGCTGGTTGCGTGCGACGTATATCGCCCTGCTGCCATTGAACAGCTGAAAGTGGTGGGTGAAACTGTTGGCGTGGAAGTGTACTCAGAGGTCGACAATAAAAATCCTGTGGAGATTTCTCGCAATGCCATTCAATACGCCAAAACACATGGCAAAAAGGTGGTAATTGTGGATACAGCAGGCCGTCTTGCAATAGACGAGGAAATGATGCAGGAGGTTGAAAACATCAAAAAAGCTATTCAACCTTCAGAAATTCTTTTTGTGGTTGACGCCATGACCGGTCAGGATGCGGTGAATACAGCCAAAATCTTCAATGAAAGAATTGATTTCGACGGTGTGGTGCTGACCAAACTCGATGGTGATTCTCGAGGTGGTGCTGCATTGTCCATAAGATCGGTTGTCGACAAGCCGATTAAATTTATTGGTACCGGAGAAAAACCCGATGCCTTAGACGTTTTTTATCCTGAAAGGATGGCCCAAAGGATTTTGGGAATGGGCGATGTGATCAGTTTGGTGGAGCGGGCACAGCAAGCCTTCGACGAAGATGAAGCCAGGCGCATCAACCAGAAAATCAGGAAAAATCAATTCGATTTCAACGACTTTCTTTCTCAACTTGAGCAGATCAAGAAAATGGGAAATATCAAAGACATCATGGGGATGATACCTGGAGTGAGCAAGATGGTGAAAGACGCAGATATAGACGATGACGCATTTAAACCTGTTGAAGCCATTATTCTTTCAATGACGCCATTTGAGCGCTCGAATCCTGATGCTATAGCCGGAAGTAGAAAGAAAAGAATTGCAGATGGAAGCGGAACCAGCATACAACAGGTAAATCAATTGATGAAGCAATTCGACGATATGCGCAAAATGATGAAGCAGCTTAACAACATGCAAGGACGCATACCGAGTGGCATGCTCAAAAAATAAGGCCTCACGATGAAGCTGTCTGTTGTTATTGTCAACTATAATGTCAAACATTTTCTTGAATTGACGCTGCGTACTGCCCAAAAAGCAATGCAAGGCATAGATGGAGAAATAATTGTGGTTGATAATGACTCGAACGATAACTCAGTTGCCTACATCACCCAAAGATTTCCCGAGGTTCGGCTCATTGCCAACAAGGTAAATCCGGGATTCTCAACCGCCAACAACCAGGCCATAAAAGAGGCTAAAGGAGAATTTGTGTTATTGTTGAATCCTGATACTGTTGTGGCAGAAGACACTTTTTCAGCCTGTATCGGGTTGGCCGATTCTCAATCTGATATTGGCGCCATTGGCGTGAGAATGATAGACGGGCAGGGAAAATATTTGCCTGAGTCGAAACGAGGATTGCCAACACCTTGGGTCAGCTTTTGCAAAATAGCAGGCTTGAACAAGCTATTTCCCCGAAGCAAAACCTTCAACAATTATTATTTAGGGCACATAGACGAACGCCAAAGTTCAGCTATTGAAATACTTTCGGGTGCGTTTATGTTTTTTCGAAAAGCAGCTTTGGATAAATCTGGCTTGCTGGACGAAGATTTTTTTATGTATGGTGAAGACATAGATATTTCTTACCGCATTCTGCTAGCTGGCTATCGCAACTACTATTTGGCAGAAACCGAAATTATTCACTTCAAAGGCGAGTCGACCAAAAGAGGAAGCCTCAACTATGTGTTTCATTTCTACAACGCCATGGGTATTTTTACCCGAAAGCACTTTGCTAAAGGTGGTTCATGGTTGCTCAACTGGCTTGTTTGGACTGGCATAGTAAGTCGTGCGATAATTTCTGTGCTTAACAGGGTCTTTGCGCAGGTGGTTCATCCGCTTGTCGATGCCATGCTTGTGTTGGCTACATTGCTTATTTTCAAAGACTTCTGGGAACATTATTATAAAAAGGAAACAGATTTCTATCCTGACTATTTTACCTTTATTTTTCTGCCTGCATATAGCATTACCTGGGTGGCAGCCACTGTGCTGATGGAGAAAATTTCGCTGCAAGTTTCCCTCAAAAAGCTTTTCCAAGGTGTTTTGCTGGGCACACTTGTAATCTCCGGCGTTACCAATTTTTTTGATGAAATCAGGTTTTCAAAAGCGGTAATCTTGTTTGGAAGCGCAAGCAGCCTGACGGTTTTTTTGCTTACCCGATTGTATATTCAGTGGAAACGCCACAAGTCGCTCAAATTGGGCGATGTGGTTTCTAGAAAGATACTTGTGTACTGCAAACCTGAAAAATTTGCTTCCATCAAAAGCCTGGTACAAGCTGAGCCCGGTGTAAAAATTGTAGGATTTATATCTGATCAGGTGGTAAACGACAGGTTGTTTTTGGGCGTTCCTGACGAAATTGCCAACACGAAAGACGTGTTTGGCATTGACGAAGTGGTGTTTGATATCGGGGATTTGACGGTGAAACAGATTTTTACACTTATTCAACATCCTTCATGGATGGGTTTGAAATTCCGGTTTTTTCATCCTGACTCGCAAACCGTGATTGGTAGCGACTCAAAAGTTGAGCGAGGGTCTTTTTATTCCATCGATCAACCACCTGCTTTGTCTATGAAGTACAACAGAAGGTTCAAACGATTGGCCGATATTTTCATCAGTTTGCTGTTTTTGCTGGCGAGCCCGGTGCTGGTTTGGTTGGTAGGTAAGCCTGGTAATTTCTTTCGAAATATATTTGTAGTGTTGCGAGGGCATAAATCATGGGTTGGACCCAAGGAAAGCAACTTTGCAAAATATGGCATAAGGCATGGTATTATAAATCCGGTAGAGCGCCGGTTTCCACTTGAATCTGCCAATGAAACCAACACACTGCAAGAGCAATATTACGCCACAGATTACAAGCTTTGGCTCGATGTGAACCTACTTTTGAAAAATATTAAGGAACTTGGGAACTGAAACCTGATTTTTTGCGTTTTTTGTTTTGACTTTCATTATCATGAATCGAATATTCTTAATTCTTCTCCTTTTGCTTGCCATGGCCTTACCCGGTCGTTCGGCATACATTTTTCTGCCTATGGACGCTGAGCAAAAGAACCATCTAAAGGCGTATGGACTCACATATTGGGTACTCTCTCAAGGTGCTGAAGCCGACTGGTTGCTCAACTACAGAGGTGGAAGTTTTGCCATGCGTCACAATGCTTTGTTTGAGCGGGAATGCGTGGTAAGAGGCGTGAGTTACCAGATTTTGAGCGATGGAGCCTATTTAGGTATCACTTCTATGATCGAAAGTCCGGATGTGAACATGGATTTGATGCACCTGGAAAAAGCACCGAAAATTGCGGTTTATAGTCCAAAATCAAAACAGCCCTGGGACGATGCCGTAACGCTCGTGCTCACTTATGCAGAAATAAAGTATGATGTGATATTCGACGAGGAAGTGCTCAAGGGCGAATTGCCAAAGTATGATTGGCTTCACTTGCACCACGAAGATTTCACTGGTCAGTATGGAAAATTTTATGCCATGTACCACAATCATCCCTGGTACCAAACGCAGGTAGCAGAATACGAGTCAATAGCTAAGAAATATGGCTACAAGAAGGTTTCGCAAATGAAACTGGCTGTGGCAAAAAAAATCAATGATTTTGTGCTTGGAGGGGGTTTTCTGTTTGCCATGTGTTCTGCAACAGATACTTACGATATTGCATTGGCAGCTGAAGGTTTAGATATTTGTGAGTTTATGTACGACGGTGACCCTTCCGATCCTCAAGCCCAATCGAAACTGGATTTTTCAAAAACATTTGCATTTAGGAATTTTACACTGGTTCGTGATCCGATGTATTATGAATTTTCAAACATCGACAACCAGCCTTTTGAGCGGGGCATGACAGAAGCCAACGACTTTTTCAACCTCTTTACTTTTTCTGCCAAATGGGATCCTATTCCGTCTATGCTCACCCAAAATCATGAAACTACCATCAAAGGATTTATGGGTCAAACTACAGGCTTTAAATCAAAATTGGTGAAACCCGAAATATTGGTGATGGGCGAAAACAAAGCCATTGGAGAAACCCGATATATTCATGGCACTGTTGGAAAAGGCTTTTTTACATTTTATGGCGGCCATGATCCGGAAGACTACGAACACCGTGTTGGGGAAGAACCAACAGATTTGGCGTTACATCCCAACTCGCCGGGTTATAGACTCATTTTGAACAACATACTTTTTCCTGCGGCCAAAAAGAAGAAGCAAAAAACATGATCTTGATTGTTATTTGATGTTGTCGAAATCCTCTTTTTCGATGAGCTTTCCTTCTACATCATACAGATAAATGTAGTCGCAAAAGCCAAAACCTGAAAACCTGAGATCAAAAGATTTGAGCATACCCATGGTTTGTTCGAAGGTAGCATTAAACACTTCTTTTTCGTCTACAAAAACGGTTAGTGTTTTGTCTTTCACTTTCATTTCTAAATAATGCCATTCACCGGGAGTCAATCCTAAGCCAGTTAAATTGTAGTGGTTTCCATCGAAAAACTTGTCGGAAACTGAGACAAATGACTGGTTGGCGCAATCCTTGTTATGCAACCTAATCTCGTGATGACCATATTCCCCAATTACTTTAAACAGGAGTCCGTGGCAAAGCGCCATGTTGGGTAAAATTTTGATCCTGGTTTTTAAGGAATAGTTGTCCCCAGGCACATTCAAATCTTTCACAAGCCCGAGGCTAAAATTAAAGTAAGAAGAGTCGAGGCCATTTTCTACAAAATAATCTTTGGTCAGACCTGCCAATCCATTTTTGATGTACTTGCTCTGTGGAACAGAAAAAGTCTCAGACTCTTTTGCGTAATAGCCTTGCCAGCTTTTGGAGTATGCTATGAAAGGGCGGGTTTTTAACAATCTTTTGCCATAGCGAATATAAATAAACGTGTAAATTGGTGTTTGCTGAGAAATATAAAGTTCTTTAGTAGATATGTTCAACGGGTATTTTCGCCCTCCAACACTTATACTTAGTGAATCAAGCAGTTCTGCAGGTGCATCATATCTGATTATTGCGGTAAAGGGTATCGTATCGTTGGTGGTTTCAACTGAGAAAGTAACTTGCTCAAACAAACTCTCTTTGCGGCTTTCCTCCCAATATCGTTTTCCTGTAAAAACGATGAAAATTAATAGTATACTAGCTGCTAACCAAAGTGCCCAGGTAAGTGTTGATTTTTTAGCGCTCAATTTTTCCAGAAATTTTTGCTCGGAATCTTCTGTCTTTGATGGCGAAGTCTCCCTTACATACTTCATCCAGTTTTCAAAACCACAAAAGCGGGCAATGGCATTTCGGGTTTCTATTTGGGGACTATAGTATTCCGGTGTTTTAATTTTGCCATAAAGCCTTTTTAATGTATTCTTGCTTATGATCGTTTTTGTCTCTGCTTCTATCAGCGACGACAAATGGATAAAATGGCTTTCCTGCCACTCCTTATCAGATGGTAAACCAGCCTTTTCGCCAGCCAAACGCAATAATTCCAGTAGTTGTTCTCTTTCCACTTATGGTTAATTGGGGCGAAAGTTAGAAGCAATCATCAAACTTTGGATATTGTGGACGAATCAAACGAGGATTCCGTCCAAAATATGGTCAGAAATCCTAATTTTTAACACAATAGGTTTGTGTCTTCATTCAAAGTTAATTTCTAATACACTATGAAAACCTGGATTTTTAGTTTCTTTTTCTTTTTTGTGCTGCTTGCTGTTGCAATAGCCCAACCAGTAAATAATCCCTACACAGCTTACTATGGTAACGATGCAAGTCATTGGACCAATGTTTTGCCTTGGGGAAATGTGATTGACGTAACCTCTTTGGGTGCAATTCCAAACGACGGTCAATCGGATCAACAAGCTGTTGAACAAGCTATTGATGTTGCTTTCGGGCAGCGTGGCGGTGTTGTTTACTTTCCGGCAGGAGTCTATCATTTTACAGATGACCTTATTTTGAAAACAGGGGTTGTATTGCGAGGCGAAAATCCGACTGTTTCTTCTGCAACTGACCCAAATTTCAGGCCACCATCCAGACTTGAATTTCCTCAATATGTGTTCGATACTTTGGCCAACAATGGCAGTGGAAATCCCAATAGTTCAGCTTTTAAAATAATAGGCGGCGTAGGTGCTTTTAGAAATCTTGGGATTGTGAATCTCGACGTGAACAGAGCAAGAATTGAGCTTCATCCTACTTTTGAGTTCCGGGGCCAGGTGACGCACGCAGGTGGAACTACAAACAACTACCAACCTATTGATCAGAACAGAAATTGCATTGTGATGGGTGTGAGAAGCAACAACACCGCCATGCCAGATCGTGCAGTGCCCGACACCACCGGTCCTTTCAAAATGCGTAAGTGGCAAAGGTATTTTTACCGATTTGCTTCAAACATTGATTTGTTTTTTGCAGAGAATGTGGTGATCGCAAACAACCGAATAAACGACGCTGTTACTGACAACTTTCATCAGCCTAACTACCGGGTAAGAAATAGATGTTCAGGTTGCCAGAACTATCGCAACGTAGGCCAACCGGGAAATGTATCATGGAACACGGAGAACTTTGTAAATGTGTTGGATGGGAAGCATGCCGAGTTTCGATACGATGCGCACTATGGCATATCACTCAACCGGCATAAAAAAGTAATGATAAATGGTGCTCAAACCATTCAACCTTATATTTGGTATCCAGAACCTGCGCAAGAGCCTGCTTTGTATGCCAAAGGTTTCAAAATGATGGACAATTGGCTTTACAAAACGGACCGTGTGGGCCTTTGGGTAGCGGGTCAAGGTCTTGAAATCAGGCGAAATGTGGTCCGGGATTCTGTTATTCCAGGCTCAAGCTCTACCCCTAAACGCATCTGGTTAATTCCCAACGGCAGAGAAATCCAAAGTAATTTTTCGGCCACTTATGAAAACAGGGGAATTGACTTTGGCGGATCTCAAATCACGATCGATAGTAACGATATTCAAATGAGAACCTACTGGTTTCCTGAATCTCAATACGGTTCTGTTGACGGAGAAGGCATTATGGATCAGGGAAATGGGGGAGGTACCCGACCCAATGGCATATACATTACAAACAACATTGTAAACGGCGACAGGAACGACTGTACCAACCCGACAATAGGCTTATACAACACTAAGGAAGCACACAATGTGGTATATAGAAACAATCGGTTAACAGGAAATTCAGGCTGCCTACAGATTCAAATTCGGGAGTTTACAATGTCAAATATTTTGGTCGAAGGCAACACAGGCATTAAAGATCTGGAATTTTTTGGTCGTGGAGGAGGATTCAATTGCATAGCAAGGAACAACACCGGAGCTCCGGGCGTTTTAAATATGTCGTGCTATGTAATAGATGAAAACAACTCAAGTTTTAGTGTCCGCCCTCAAGGCTGCATTGCAAATGATCCTGGTGCAGTCGACACTGCATCGTTTCCAGGTATAGCTATGGTTCAACCAGCTGCAGATATTTTGTTTCCTGTTGCTCCTGCTTCTTACACGCTGAAAACTCAAATTCAAAGAGGTTCAGTGGATTCGGTGGTGTTTTATCTTGATGCATTCAATAAAATTGGCAAAGCCACCGACAATGGCAACGGTGAATGGGAGTTAACCTGGACGCCCCCAACAATAGATGGCCGCTACTATATTTCGGCCAATGCTTATTCAACAATACCTTCCGGAGTTTTGCGCACCAAATCCAACATTGTGCTGTTTGAAGTAAACGACGGCGATCCGCTTACCAACAATCCTGAGGACATCATCAATAGTTTGCCCGAAACTGAGGTGCAAAACGTGGTGGTTTTTCCAAATCCTGCTGGTTCGAAAGTGTATGTGCGGTCAAATTCGCCTATTCAAAAGATTTCTATGTTCGATGCCAGAGGCAGGGAAATGCCGGTTCAATGGCTGAGCCATGAGCGAGAAGCAAACATCTCGAACCTGAAGCAGGGCGTGTATATGTTGCTTATTCAAACTGAAAAGCAAGCGGTAAAGAAAAGGATTGTGAAGATTTGAGGGTGAAATCTCTGAGAAGGGAAGGCTTTTGGTTTTTTTAATCTAAGATTTGATCACAATCGGCTAAAAGTATCGCACAGCCGAAAAGTGGTACGGCTTTTCGAGAACCTAGGGATGAAATTCCCCCAGGTTACTTTTGCAGAGGTTTATGTCTTCAAAAACTTAATGAGATTTCATCTATCTTCTCACCCATCTTTTATTTGCTAGACAAGCAATACTTTTCTAAAAAATCAAGCTCATGTTTCAACTCCATGGCCAGTTCGGCTCTGCTTAAGGCAGACTTTGAATGCTGAATGGCAGCTGCTTTTATATCCGGTTTGTTTATCGTTGCCAACGAGTTGAAAGCTTTTTGCAACCGCAGCATAACTTCTATGTTTCCAGCGCCATCTCTAGAAATGGGCCTGAAAGCATCGTCAAAAAAATCTTCCATCGAGATGTGCGGAACTTCTACACAATCGTAAAGAACATCGCTTTCTGTGCTTTTTTCAATTTCATCGTGCCATAAAAAAAGCAATCTTTCCTGGCTGCCAATAATTTGTATTGCGGTTCCTGGATCATTAACGCCGGGCGACAATGCTCTGCTCGCAATTTCTGTCAGTGCAATGAGCCCAAACCGGGGATCTTCATCGAATAGCCTTGTTTCACCAATATTTATGGCATCATTCACCTTTTGGGCCACCTCATTCATATCGATATCCTGTTTGGAACGAACGAAAGCAATTGCAAAATTTTTATGTACAAATTTACCAGGAAGACAATTCAGCTGAATTTTTAGATCCAACTTTTTAGCCAAATCTTGTAAATTTTCCAGGTTTAGATGTTGAACATATCCAACAGAATGAGCAAGCACTGATTTTGCATGCGGAAATTTGCCAGTTACGGGAAGTCCCTTGAGCAAAGGATTTTTGATATATTTGAGTAGCGATTTTTTAGCCACTGCTTCTACCTGCACAATGGTGTGCTCCAATCTTCCCAATCTTGAAATGCTATCTACCCATCTTAAAAAAGTAAGGATAACTATGGTAAATATGAATAGCGTGATGAGGAAGAGAATAAATTTACCTGCTTGGTTATAAAACCCATTGTCGAGCGCCACAGTAGCGACAATACTATAAATGAATGCACCTATAAAAGTTGATAGTGCATATTGCGATACATCGTCAGTGACTATAATTTTAAACGACCTCGGCGTGGCGGTGTTGCCAGCTGCAGAAAACGCCGAAAGCATAGATCCTACCGCAAATATAGAAATGACCAACATGCTGGCTGAAATAATATCCAAAAGGCTTTCGAGCGATTCTATTTTTATAACAGGAACAAGGTCATTGAGTCGGGTTCCATCGGCTTGATGGGCTACAAGTGCAACAGCAATCGAGAATAAACAAAATAGTAAAGGTCTAAACCATAAATGCCCACGAATTTTATTGAAATAAATGAGGATCTTTTTTTTCATAGCATTCTTAGTTGGGTTTCAAGATTGCTAATTACAGTTTTTTTTGTCGTTTCGCCTTGCAGCGCCGACCAATAAACCAATGGCTAACAAAACCCCGTTGGTTTTAGCGTTTCGCTAAGAACTCTCCGTCCTTGTTCGTTTCCCCGCCATAGCCGCTACAACCAAACTGGTTTTGAGCAGTCACACGGCCACCTCATTGGCCATCGATTTGCCACTTTACCCGCTATTGCCACATGCCTGCTGTTTTGTCATATCTCTATATTTTGTTAAATCTATTCGCCCAAATCTTTTTTGAAAAACGCAAAGGTTTCAATCCAGGTTTGTTTCCTTGCATTATGGTTATCTATCGTGGTTCCGCCACCTGAGGCTACTGCATTCATAGATTGTTCATCATGTTGTGCTGGTAGAAGCCCAAAAATTGCATGGCCTGCTTCAGCGAAGTGTAGGTGTTTGATCTCAAATGAAAATCCTGTTGTTTGCAGCCATTTTTCTATTTCAGAAGCCATAAATGCTGTTGGCCAAATGTCGTCCTTGCTGCCTGGCGAAAGAAATATCGGACCTGATATATTTTCTACTGCTATTGTCGCAGGGCGTATTTTCTTGGGATATCTGTCTGTCCCAGCTTCATAAAATTCGGCTATTCGCTTGGTAAACCAACCTGATTTGGGTTTCGAGTATGGCAAAAAGATCATTGGCTCGCCTTGATATGTCCACGAACTTTTATTCAAGCCTTTCCATTTTCCATGCCATACCAAACAATATGACTTGGTACATGAGCCGCAACTGCTTTCACCGAACTGCTTTTCTCAGCAAATACAGCTACGACCAGGGCGGCAACCTGCTCAAGCTAAAAAGACACGACGCCGCAGGTACAATTATAGATTCGATGCGTTACTTTTACAGTTTAAACAGCGAGGGCAAATTGACAAACAACCGACTCAATAGCGTGCAAGACACCGGAAGTACAGCGGCGGGTATGCCTTTGGGAAGGTCT
>JBBRCC010000022.1:0-47310 GCA_038205175.1 Cytophagales bacterium
AACCAAAACCCTGGACTACGACCGGACGCTGTTTATCCCGAACGTGATAACCCCCAACGGCGACAACCAAAACGATGTGTTTGAAATCAAAAATCTGAGTTTTTATCCCAACTCAGCCTTACAACTCTTCAACCGCTGGGGCAAGGAAGTGCTACAGACCAACAACTACCAAAACAACTGGCAAACTGTGGAAGCAGGCACGTATTTCTTTGTGTTAACAGTGGAAGGGAAGGTTTGGAAAGGGGTGCTGAGTGTGGTGAGGTAGGAAGTAAAAAGGGTGGATTCAGGTTTCAGGTTAGCAGGTTTCAAGTTGGGCCATGGAGAAAGCTAAAGTATTGCGTTAGTTTCGGCCTTAAATTCATAGTTTGGAACGATGGCCAAAATTTGCTTCATCAGTAAAAAAGAAATTGCAAAAGGGGAAGAGATTGCAGGACATGAAATCCGGGAAGGTGTTTACGACCTTATTCGAACAGATTATCCTGATTTTGGCGCTTCAGATTTCATTTCAATTGAAGAATTGAACCGCTATCGGCGCTTGTATCTTACTTGGCTCATCGAAAAAGAGAAAGGCGAGTTGGCGGTGATAGATTCAGATGTGATGAATGCCATTAGAAACAATTCGGTATTGTCAGAAAACATGCAGGATGAGGCAGAAGGCGAGCTTACCCTCGGCCAAAGATTGGCAGATAAAATTGCAGTTTTTGGCGGGAGCTGGACATTTATCACCACCTTTTTCTCATTCATTTTAGTTTGGATGATCATCAATATCTGGTTCCTGGCAACCAAACCTTTCGATCCATTTCCATTTATTCTCTTGAACCTCATTTTATCTTGCCTGGCGGCCATTCAGGCTCCGATCATCATGATGAGCCAAAACAGACAAGAGCAAAAAGACAGACAGCGAGGCGAACACGACTATAAAATAAACCTGAAAGCAGAACTGGAAATTAAACTATTAAGTGAAAAGATTGACCATTTATTGGTTCACCAAAGCAAAAAATTGCTCGAAATCCAAGAAGTGCAAACCGATTATCTGGAAGACTTAATGAAGGAGCTGAAAAAGAAAACCTAATACAACAGGCCAATGACCAGACTACTTTTGTTCAGCATTGAAATGCAGCACATAGCACATTGATGGCATATTTTTAAGTAAATTACCCCCCGGAAATCAAAATTTAACGGCAGATTCATGAATTACATAGATTATTACAAAATACTGGAATTGCCCAAAACTGCCACCGAAGTTGAGGTAAAAAAAGCCTACAGAAAGTTGGCCAGAAAATACCATCCAGACCTAAACCCGAACAGCAAAGAGGCAGAAAACAGATTCAAAGAAATAAACGAAGCGAACGAAGTACTGAGCGATCCTGAAAAAAGGAAAAAGTACGACAAATACGGCAAAGACTGGAAACATGCCGAAGCATTCGAAGAAGCGAACAGGCAGCAAAGCACAAATTTTGGCGGGGGCAAGCGACATGCTTCAAGCCAATATTCCGACGATTTCTCTGATTTTTTTGAGTCCATGTTTGGTGAGGGCGAAAGGCAAAGTAGCAGACAAACCAGATTCAGAGGTCAGGATATTCAGGCTGAACTTCGTCTTTCCTTGCAAGATGCCTACAAAACACAGCAGCAGACCTTGAACGTGAATGGAAAGAACATTAGATTAACTTTTCCTGCCGGAATTGAAGATAAACAAGTAATTAAAGTACCGGGACAAGGCATGCCTGGTGCAAACAGAGGGCCAAATGGCGACTTGTACATTACTTTTTCAATCGACAATAGTTCAGCATTTAAAAGAGATGGCAACAACTTGCACAGCAATGTTGAAATTGACTTATACGCCGCACTTTTAGGTGGCGAAATTGTAGTTAACACTTTCGATGGAAAAGTAAAAATGAAGGTGGAACCCGGAACCGAAAGTGGCACCAAAATAAAGCTCAAAGGCAAAGGTTTTCCAGTGTATAAAAGTGAAGGTGCTTTTGGCGATTTGTACCTCACTTATCAGGTAAAACTCCCAACCCAACTCACCGAAAAGGAAAAAGAATTGTTTGTTGAACTTCAAAAAATCAGAAATCATGGAAACTAATAATTTGATTTTGATCGAGCACTTCTGCCTTCAAAGCGAAGTAGATATCGCATTTATTGAAACCTTACTCAGCCATGGCCTCATTGAAATAGTTGAGATAAAAAATGCAAAATACATTACTCCCGATCAGGTTAAATATGTTGAAGAAATAGCCTATATGCATCTCGAGTTGAACATAAACCTGGAAGGAATTGAAACCATTCGTCATCTTTTACATCAAATTTGTGATTTGCAGCAAGAACTTTCACTAACAAAAAGTAAACTAAAATTCTTTCAGGACTAGTGTGTTATATGACAAAGAACTAAGTTAAGAGTAATGCTACTCATGGGCATCCAATGGCTCAACGTGCACCAGCACATGGCCTATTTGCGGCAACTTTTTCATCAAAACCCCTTGAAGCAAATGTGCCAACCTATGACCTTCGGTTACTGAAATTTCGCCATCGACCAAGGCATGCAATTCAACCAGGTATTTCATGCCTGTTTTTCTGATAAAGCACTTTTCTGTTCCTTCTATTCCTGGAATGGCCTCAGCTACTTTTCGAATCTCGTTTATCAAATCGTCGTACACATGCTCGTCCATAATTTCACCGAGGGCAGGTCGAAAAATGAGGAAGCAATTGTACAAAATGAAGCCGGACGCAAACAGGGCAGCCCAATCATCGGCCATTTCATAACCCGGACCCAGCATCAAGGCGACTGAAATACCTGCAAAAGCAGCTACCGAAGTTATGGCGTCGCTTCTATGGTGCCAAGCATCGGCCTTGAGTGAACTGCTGTGCGTCTCCAGCCCTTTTCTCATCATAATTCGGTAAGAAATTTCTTTCCAGACAATGATAGATCCAAGCACAATCAAAGTCCAGGACTCCGGCAATTGGTGCGGAGTTCTTATATTCTGAATGCTTTTGTATGCAATGAAAATGGCTGAAGCGATGAGAAAACCCACCACCAAAAAGGTGATCAAAGGCTCAATCCGTCCATGTCCATAAGGATGGTTTTTGTCGGCTGGTTTGCTGGCATATATGAGCCCGGCAAGCACCAACAACGATCCTAATATGTCGGTTGTAGATTCAATAGCATCTGCCACCAAGGCATACGAATGGCCATAATACCCTGAAAAGCCTTTTATGCACGCCAAAACTGCACTCGACACAATGCTTAGGTAAATGGCATGAATTGCTTTCTTTTCGTTGCTCAATGAAACTTGATAAAATCGCAGTCAAAAGTAGGGAAGTTATAACAGAAGCCCCATGGCTAAGGCGTGAACTTGCTAACATTTGTCAACCTGTTGATGACTTGGAAAAGCAATAATTTAAGCGCTATTCAGGTAGGTTAAAAGTCTTGGGAAAGAAAAAGAAAATTTAAAAAAATATCAACGTAGCCAATCACTACTATCTCAAAACTTACAGCTCCTCTACATGCTCCTTTATCCAGGTGGCACGGGCAATAATTGACTCAAGCTGTTCAGAATCCATTTTATTCAACAGTTGATACATCATGCCAATCCTGGGATTTCGCTCAAACTTATCACGGTGACGATGGTAAAAGTCCCAATACAAACTATTGAAAGGGCAGGCATCAGAACCAGTTTTTTCATCCTTTTTATACTTACAATCTTGGCAGTAGTTGCTCATTTTATGCATGTAGTTGGCGCTGGCTACGTACGGTTTTGAACCAACAATGCCGCCATCGGCATATTGGCTCATGCCACGGGTGTTGGTTATTTCCACCCATTCAATGGCATCGATATACACCCCGAGATACCATGCATCTACCTCATCGGGATTTGCACCCAACAACAAAGCAAAATTTCCAATAACCATAAGTCGCTGAATATGATGTGCATAAGCGAAATCGAGCGACTGACCAATGGCATATTTGAGGCAGTTCATCTTGGTGTTTCCGGTCCAAAACCAAGTTGGAAGTTTGGCTTTATGGTTCAGGAAATTGAGCTGTGCAAACTCAGGCATGTTGCACCAATACATGCCTCGCATAAACTCCCGCCATCCCAGTATCTGACGCACAAAACCTTCTACCTGATTCAAGCCAATTTTACCATTTCCTGCTTGCCATCCTTCAATAGCAGCATGTACAACTTCCTTTGGGGAAAGCAGCTTTACATTCATGGCAAACGACAGCCGGGAATGAAAAACAAAAGGATAGCGGGAGTCCATAGCATCTTCAAAAGTACCGAAGTGAGGCAAACACTCGTCAACAAAAAACTGAAGACACTCAAGTGCCTGCGCCCTGGTTACAGGATGAAAAAACTGCTCAGGATTACAATGACCCATGGTTTTCAAGTCGGACTTTCTGATCAGGGCAAGTACTTCTTCCAGCTCCTGCCCATAGTCAAACTTGGGTATGGTTGGTATAGAAAAATCTTTGGGCAACTTTTTTCGATTTTCAGCATCATAATTCCACTGACCTCCGGAAGGTTCGTCTTCTTCCATCAAGACGTTAAACTTTTTGCGCATTGCCCGGTAAAAATTTTCCATGAGGAAAGTCTTTTTACCCTTAAAGAAAATCCCAAGTTCAGCTCTGGTGGTATAAAAATGGTCGGAATCAAATACTTCATTTTCAATGACTAACGCATTGCAAAAAGCTGTCAGTTGTTGATCTAACCGAAATTCATCGGGCAACATATATTCAAACTTTTCAATGCTCAATTTTTCAACGAAGTGATGCAGATTACCATCAAGATTTTGGGTATTTTCCGGGTGATCTAACTCAAGATAAACCACCTGATGACCGGCATCTCCCAAGTGACGGGCAAAGGCTCGCATGGCCAAAAAGAACGCAGCCACCTTTTGAACATGATGTACAACATAATCCGTTTCTTGGCGCATTTCCATTAGTACATAAGTAAAATTGGCATTTACCTCTTCAAACCAACGATGCTGATGATTAAGTTGGTCTCCTAAAATGAGTCTTAAAGTTCTCATAGAAAATTTATTTCATGACATTCAGGCAGCATACATTGTTTTTCAATTGATCAAATTTTTCTTCTTATGCTTAAAGGCAAACATATATTTTCAATTTTACAGCGCTTAAATTTAACATGGCAAAAGCAATCATCATTTCTCACCAGGAAAACTGGCTCGCCGAAGTTGCAAATCAAATTCCAACCGGACTTGAAAATGGAAAATGGGATTTGGAAGTCCAATCAGCATTCGACCTGTTTATTCATGCAGATATAGCACCTGTTTCATTTGGAGAAAAGACAGGCAATCCAAATAGCCTTCATATCGTGAATTGTTTCTTTTCAGGTTTACAGGCATGGAAAACCTTAAACCCAGATTGGAACATTGTTGCTGGAGTTAAGCTTCATCCTGCATTTTTTGCCGGAAACATCTGGGAAATCATTTGCGGTGAGTATGCTAAAAAGGCAGAAATGGCATCGATATTTGAAAGTGCGGGCATTTCGCTGATGTTTGTAGCTGACGGTCCTTGCACCACAGCGGCCCGATTGGTGACCATGATTATTAATGAAGCCTTTTTAACTTTGGACGAACAAGTAGCTGCAGCCTCCGACATAGACCTGGCCATGAAACTGGGCACCGGCTATCCATTTGGACCTTTTGAATGGGCAAAAAAGATTGGCCTTACAGAAGTTGTAAAGATGTTGTTGGCTTTGCAAAAGTTTCACAATTCCGACAGATACCAACCTTCGAAATTACTGCTAAAACAAGCGCATGATTGACCACCCAACCGGAGAAGTAAACGAAATTCTGATTCCTTCAGAAAAGGTAAACATACTCAATTTACCTTTTGTCATCCTTGGGTTTTTGCCATGCTTTGCCTATGTATACTTGTATGGTTCATTTGCTTTCAATGAGGGCATCAACGAAGTTTTAGTGCTTTGGTTTTTCCCTCCCGTACTGTTGGCGGGCTATGTGTTGCACGAGTTTTTGCACATGCTCACCTATTCTGTAGTTGGATTCAAGCCCATCACCTACATAAAAATAGGTTTCAGAACCACTCACCTTTTGCCATTTATTTACCCTGTTTATCCACTAAAAGCTTGGGCTATGAGGCTAGGAATGCTGGTTCCATGGCTGGTGTTAGGACTTTTGCCCATGTCGCTCGGCTTGCAAACCCAAACTCCTGAACTGTTTTTCCCAGGTGTGTTTTTCAGTTGCTTCGCATCGGGCGATTTGTCTTGGTTTTATGCCACATGGAAAGTTCCTATGACGGCCTATATGGAAATAAACCCCAATGGATTTGGTTGCATTTGGTATAAAAACCAGCCTGAAAATTTAGAATTAGAAACTTAAACCCAGACAGAATCTCCTCGAAGCTGACCCACAGCATGGCCAATAAAATTGGGAAGAATGGTGTGGTTGGTCAGTAGAATTTTGTCAGGGTCGTTGAGGTGCTCCAACATATCCTGGTATTTGGCTTCACCATGATTTTCAATCACTTGCTTGCGACGTTCGGTGGTCATGAAATGCACTTTCATACCGATAGGATCGGCTTCCGGGTGAAACTGAGTTCCGAAAAATTCATCAGAAATTCGAATGGCCATCAACGCCCGCTCATAAGGCACATGCTCTCTGATTTTTTCAAGAGACAAAATGCTGGCTCCGAGCTGACCAAAACTAGCATAATTCGGTTCAACAACCTGATAGTCTCTGGAGTCTACGCCATAATAAGGGTCATTCAGGCCTTGAAACACCAAATCTTCCTTGCCTTCGTCGGTGCAATGCATGGGAAAAATTCCAAAAGATGTTGATCTCCTTTTGGTTACTATGCCCAACTCAAAATGCCTGCACATGAGCTGAAACGAATGACAAATGAAAAATACAAACTTTTTGGAATTGCCTTCCGTCTGTTGGTTGATGCTGTAGAGTTTGTCGAGGAAATTGAAATAATCTATCTCCCAGGTTTGCTGCAAACCGTCGAATGGGTCGCCGGGGCCTCCTGTAGACAGGTAGATATCGTAACCTAAAGCAGGAATTTCACCTTTGCCTCTGGTATCAAACACATCGAACTCGAGTTCTTGATTGACATGTTTGAAGTTTTCCCTAGCCAAAATTTCTTTAATGGAACGCATGCCTTGGTTGCTGGCACCGTTGTACATATCGAGAATGGCAATACGTAGGGGAAACTCCATACTATGAAATCAGGTGAAGATTTTAGCGATTCGGCAAATATCGGACTTTTGGGTTTTAAATTAACTTCTGATTGACATTCACCTTACATGGTGAATCTACGTTGCTGAAATCAAGCACTATACTATGTTCAAAAGTTTCAAATAACTAATCCAGATGATTTAAAAAACAATTTATAATTTTTATTTACTATATATTTTTTTAGCTGCATTTTTGCAAAAAGATAAAAATAAATTTTTTTGCAACTGCATGTTAAAATTGAATTTTAATAAGGTATTTTTGTAACCATTGTATAAGGTTGTCTAACTTGGTTATGAGCGAATATTTAACACTTTCAGAGGCATCCGACCTCATTGGCAAAAACAAAGAAACACTCAGAAGATGGGATAGAGAAGGGAAATTGGCGGCTGTTAGAGAGCCTATGAGCAATTACCGTGTCTATAAAAGAGATCAATTCGAAACTTTATTTTCAGAATTCTTTAGCCACGAAGTTATTGAAACAGTAACAAATCATGTAGAGCCAGACAATAATTATTCAGTATTAGAATTGTTTGCAGGTGCTGGTGGTTTAGCAGTTGGAATGGAAAAAGCAGGTTTGAAATGTGTTGCCCTGAATGAGGTTGACAAATGGGCTTGTGAAACTCTAAGAAAAAACCGTCCACATTGGCATGTTTTGGAAGGAGACATTAAGTCATTCGATTTTTCAGAATATTACGATAAAGTAGATGTAGTTACCGGCGGTTTCCCTTGCCAAGCATTTAGTTATGCAGGTAAAAAACTTGGCCTTGCCGACGCAAGAGGAACTTTATTCTACGAGTTTGCAAGAGTGGTAAAAGAAGTAAATCCTTTAATTTGCATTGGAGAAAATGTACGTGGATTATTAAGTCATGAAAATGGTAAAACATTATTGGGAATGATTTCAATTTTAGATGAAATCGGCTATAAAGTGGTACCTGTTCAAATTCTAAAAGCTATAAATTATAGAGTCCCTCAAAAAAGAGAGCGGTTGATTTTAGTGGGGGTTAGAAAAGATATCAACATCAAATTCGAGTATCCAAGACCCTACAAAAAGGTTTACAACCTAAAAGATGCACTAAAACAAGGTGACTTGTTTGATTCGAATGTGCCAAAATCTACGGGAGCCAAATATCCTCAAAGTAAAAAGGAGATATTAGATTTGATTCCACAAAAAGGATATTGGCGTGATTTACCAATTGACCTTCAAAAATCTTTTATGGGTGGCAGTTTCTATTTAGGCGGAGGTAAAACTGGAATAGCAAGACGGATTGGATGGGACGAGCCATGCCTAACTCTTACTTGCAGCCCTGCTCAAAAACAAACAGAGAGATGTCACCCTGATGAAACCCGACCTTTTACAATTCGAGAGTATGCTCGGATTCAAACATTTCCAGATACATGGATATTTGAAGGTTCTATGGCTCAGCAATACAAACAAATTGGCAATGCTGTACCTGTGAACTTAGGAACGGAGGTTGGTTATTCTATTATTAATTTCCTTAATAAATGCTATAAATCTTCAAAACCAAAATAATACCTATAATTTTCAAGAGATATTTGGTTTAAAATCGTTTTTTGTGTTAACTCAGTTTGAGATTTTATTTCCTTCAAGGCAGAATTTTCTAAAACATTGTTATTGTTATTAATGCTAGACATATATTCTGTTATTGCCATCGGAAGTGCTTTATATAGACTACAAAACGAATTCTTCTCACCAGAAACCAATGCATAAAATTGATCACCTGAAACTCGATAAACTCTAGAATGACTATACTCTTTCCCGTTTATTTCACCTGCCCATAATTCGCAAAAACTGCCTTTTGCTAAAATCTGAACCCAATAGCATTTAGCCTGCTTATAATCATCAGCATATCTAGCTAATTTTTGAAAAAGAGCTTCAGATGAACTGCTGTTCATAGTGTTATGTTTGTTTTTTATATCCGCAAATAATGAATTATTAACCGCTTTAATATCGTAACCTCTTAGCAATCCTGATTCAAAACCTTCGATTCCCCCTAAAATTTGCTCATGAAATGTTCCAATTGAGTTGTTAATCGATTTGTCAATTTGTCTTAAAATTTCTATCTCAATCAGTGTTTCTTCGCTTAAACCATTGAACATTGAATCGAAAGTTAGCTTAATCGTATCAATTTTATTAGAGTAAAAACTTTTCTTAGTTAAATTATTTTTAGCTTTCAAATACGAGTTATGAAGATTTCCAATACAGTTCAGCATGTGTTCATCAGAAATAAAACTAACATACTTATTCGCCATACTTTATCAAAGTTTTCTGTATTAAATAGACTTTTTGTAAAACCTGAGAATTTAGGACAAGGATTCAAAAATCTTTTTTAATATCCTATGCTAGTCCTTTAAAATATTAATTCAGCATCATTCCAACACACCAAAAAAACTAAACAGCAGAAACAGTATAAATGACAATTTGAACAAGTTGCTTAATCTCTGATCTTCCATTTGTTTGTCGGTAACCAACAGAAAACTGAGTGTGGCAAAAAACGTGTACTCTTTTCGAAAAAACACAGTTCCCCACAAAAACAGCAGCATTGCCCAGTACCTGAAACTGCCTTTGTTCCAAATGAGAATGCCAACCAAGGCCAATTCAACCAAAGCGATGATTAAAGTGAAAGCCAAACTCCATGCCATAAAATGCGCTGGAATATTCACTTTAAGCGTTTGATTGCCAACACGGTTTGAGGTTAAACTGGAAATCTGCTCATTGAAAAACGCAATGTCGGCGCCGAAACCAGAAAAATTCCACTCGTTTAATGCTTGCAAACTGGAACCCGACAGAAACAAAAAACCAGCAAAACTCCCTTCAACAAAAGGTGGGGACAGTATTTTCTGCAGCGTGGCCAAAGACATGATCATCACCACCAAACCATACCCATATCTGGCTTCTTTTAGCAAATTCCACTGCATCAAACTCAAGAAAGCTGCAAAGTAGGTAATCACGAAAAAATGATTGGCGGCTGTGTAAAAATACAAAAACAAGCAGAGTGAGAGCGTTAAGGCATATATACTAAGTGTGAAGCGTTGCCATAATTTGTCGTCCAAGGTGAGCCCAACCACCGCCGAAATACATATCACATATTTAAAATGATAGGCAACCGTCTCGTCGGTCAGCGCCAGGTAAATCATAAACAAATGCCATAAGTCGAGCTCCTGCACCTGATTTAGTTTTTTCCAATATGAGGCTATTAACTTTTTCAAAGTTTTGATTTACAGTTCTTTCCTTTTCAACAACCTGCTTTCCAATTGCGACTTGCCCAACGAAAATTCAACAGCCTGAACTTCTACCCGAATAGCAGTCGGCAATTGATGCTCAATTTCCTGATGTCGGATTGAGAGAATTTCTTTTATTTTCCGCATCCGCTTCGACTCGTAGTTGAAACCAGAAGGGTAATGCAACAAATTTCTAACTTCAGGACGCATTTGCCGATATACCTCCCGCATAGCTGGATCAAGTTTTCCTCTTTGCTCTAGTGTAATCGGATAAATTTTAGTCACCAAAGTTGTGTCCCTACTTTCCGAAATCAACCACACTGAGCGATTTTCCGGGTACATTTCTGTATACATGCCAAAACCACCACCTTTCCAGCGGGTAAGGTCTGAAAAATTGGAACGAAAAATCTGGTTGGCGGCAATAAGCAATGGCACCACAAACAAGGCCACCAAGAGCCATTTTTTATAATCCAATGTTGAAGTTTTCATGAATATCTTGGTGGCAGCAAAGAAAATAAATAAGCAGTGTTCACCACCATAACTTGTAAAAATAGCGTCAAAACTCAACCAAATACAACCTAAAAGTAGCCCGGGTAAAAGCTGTATAAAGCCATCGAAGATGCTCTGGATCGCTCATATCCCGCACAAATCCTTGATCTACAAACACGTGCTTCCATTGCCCACCCTGACTTTTATGGCAAGTGAGGGCGTATGCAAATTTGACTTGAAGGGCATTCAAATAAGGATCTTTCTGAGCCTGAGACGTTCCTTTTTTCCCGTTTCCAAACCGCTGATAGTCAGCCAACACGGCATGGAAAAGCAAACGGTTTTGTTCTTGACTCATAGACGCAGTGTCCGAATTTAATCCATCCAACAGTATTTTGGAGGTAAACGGCTCTTGTTCAGGATAGTCGACAAGCTGAATTTCAGCATCGGCAAAGTGGTGTCCATACTTTTCTTCCCGGTTCGAAATAGCCAATACTTGCGCAATGTCGCCATTGGCAATAAAACCCACCGAAGAATCATCGGGCAGAGCTGTGTAGTTGTTTTTTACCACCATCAACAAGTCGCCACGATCCAGGTCGTTTTCTTTCCAGAAAATCTGTTGTCTGATCATCTGGTTGTACAGGCTTGCAGTTTTGTTGCTCCGGCAAAGCACCACGGTTTCACTTTCCCCATGCTTGTTGTAGGCTCTTTCTATCAGTTCTGGCACATCTTGCTTGGTTGTGGCCATTACGTCTTCAAAGGCTTGAAAATCAAATTGATCGATTCTCAACTTTTTTCGAAGTGTTTCCCTTACTTGTGTAGCCAAATCCAAAATGCCTGAATCTGCTTCTTGCCGCACAACTTCAGTAAGTTCAATGGCTGTTACCTCCAGTTGAAATATACTTTCAAGCACTTGCTTGTCCAACGCTGGACTTAGCAATGTGCCAACGGGGGGCAATTGTGCTGCGTCGCCAATAATCATGAGCAGGTTGTTCTTGCCTTCGAAAACAAACCTCACCAATTCCTCCAGAACGCCTTTTTTTCCAAATTGGGAAGAATTGTCGACCATAGAAGCTTCATCTACAATGAACAAAGTGTGCTCAAAAGAATTTTTTACCCGCTTAAACTGCACATTCCCGGATTCTGCCTCTACTTCAGGTTTAAAAATACGCTTATGAATGGTGTAAGCTTGTCTGCGACTGTATTGCGACATAACTTTAGAAGCTCTACCGGTTGGAGCCAGGAGCTGCACTTTCCATCCTGTTTGCTCAACGGATCGCACTAAAGCCGCCACCAGGGTAGTTTTGCCGGTTCCTGCATAGCCTTGCATCAAAAAAGCCGCACGCTTACCTGCTTTTGTCAAAAACAGGTCGAGCAGTTTCATGGCCATATCTTGACCTGAAGTTGGCTCAAATGGAAAGCGACTTCGAATGAGTTGAGAGACTTGAGGTTCGGGCAAAATTTTTATTCCAGTTTCAAATTCAACAATATTGCCTTTTGCCAATTTTTTGACTGATCAAAAAGCCAACAAAATAAAGCATTCAAAATCAATAGAACGGAGTTAATACCATAATAAACTGCCCATGCAATTTCTGGAAACACTGGCTACTGCCCTGATGCGACTTTCGGCCGAGCAACTGGCTGATGCAACTGTGCTTCTTCCCAATCGCAGATCGGGACAGTATTTGATCAAAAAGCTAAGCCAGAAAACAGATAAACCCATTTGGCTACCCCAAATTTATACGTTGGAAGATTGGGTGGTTCACCAAAGCGGACTTGAATCGGGCGATGGTATTTATCTCAATTTAAAGTTGCATGAATTGTATAAAAAATACCTCAACAAACAGGAAGGTTTTGAAGACTTTTACCCTTATGGCGAAATCTTGCTAAGTGCTTTCGATCAAGCCGATAGAAACCTGGTAAACCTGAAAGATTTGTGCAAAATCTGGAAAGAACGAACTGAAATTGACCTCAAATTTGGCGATGCCCTCACCGATGAACAAAAAACTTTTCTTCAGACATTTTGGCTAAACATCGACGCAGCCAAACAATCATTTCAAAAGGAAAAGTTCCTTGAAGAGCTTGCCATCATGCCTCAGCTTTACGAGGAATTCAAAAATTCTTTGTTGGCAGAATCGATTTGTTATCCAGGTCTGGCCTATAAAGTTGCCACCTCAAAATCAATTCAAGCTGAAAACCAAGTTTTTCTGGCCGGTTGCCACTTACTTGAGCCTTCTACCCTGCAAATTCTAAAACCCTGGCAAGAAGCAGGCTTACTTGAGTGTTTTTGGAATTTTCCTGAAGGATTTTCAATGTTCACCTATGAAGGTTGGAGTCAGTTTAAAAAACTTGAAAAATCCGGCTGGATCAAAGATTATCTACCAAAATTAAATGTTGAAAACAACAAGGTTGAACCTGCTGAGGTAGAAATAATCGGTGCTTCTTTGGGACTTGGCCAAGTTCAAGCTGCAGCAGAGTTGTTTAAAAACTGGCAAAACCCTGAATCAGTTTGTTTGATTCTTCCTGATCCTGCGTTGCTGCCGCCCTTGTTGCATGCCCTTCCCAAAAGCTTGCCCGAATTTAATGTTACCATGGGATTTCCGTTGCGCCTGTCTATGGCTTACAGTTGGTGCAACAACCTGATTGAATCGTCCATGTCGATTGAACAAGCTGCTGAGGCTAATGCCCTTGATACTTCAAAACTTTCAGCTTGCCTCAAACATCCCTTTTTGTCGGGCAATCAGTCGGCAGGTTTGCTCATCAGTCAGTTGAAAGAATATGTTGGTTTACGCATAAAGCTGGCAGAACTGCCAAACGATGTATCTTCCTTTATTCTGAAGCCCGAAACTATGGCCTGGCCGGAATTTCTGCTCCACAATCTGGCTAACATACTTGAAGAGAAAGAATCGCTGCCCGAATTGGAAAAAAATCTACTTGCAGTTTTAATCAAAAGACTCGAGAGCATAGAATCTTCATTGGCCGCACTGAATATGCCATGGTCGGCTGCAGGCTTTCACAAAATATTTTTAAAAATGGTGGGCTTGGTTTCAGCACCGTTTGAAGGTTTGCCTTTGATGGGACTGCAAATTATGGGCTTGTTGGAAAGTCAGTGCCTCAATTTCGACCATGTAGTTGTGCTTTCTGCAAATGAAGACCTGTTTCCTCAAAAAATAGATGCACCGGGCTTTTTTCCATTGTCTTTGCACAAAGCATTCAAAATGCCCATGCCCGAAGACCAGCAAAACAGAATGATGGAAGTGTTTTACTCTCTCATGATGCGGGCTAAAAAGGTAACGCTGATTTACAACCAAGTAGTTTTTGACCAGCAACCGGCTGAGCCAAGCAGAGTTATTGAGCAAATCAGGTATGAATGGCCCGGCAAAAAAACTGAATATTCTGTTGGACTGCCATTCAAGTTGCAAAGAAACTCCCCAATTGAAGTAGCCAAAACTCCAGAAATCATGAAATTGGTGCGGGCCTACAGTTCGGATGGTAAGTTGCCTCCAAACAAAACATTTTCAGCAAGTTCCATCAATACATGGTTAAACTGTAGCCTTAGGTTTTATTTCTCCAAAATACTAAAGGAAGAGCCCATAGTAGACGAACGAGAAGAATTAGGCGCAGATAAACTTGGCAGTTTACTACATGTGGCCATGGAAAATATTTATAAACTGGCATTCAAAACCAGTGAGAACACAATTCATGTAGATAAACAGCTGGTAAAAAATGCCCAAACCCATGTAGCAGAATCTATTCGCATAGCCTTCAAAGAGGTATATGGCATTGACAACCTGGAAAATTTAAGTGGATTGCTCATTTTGGCAAAAACCATAACCGAAAAGTACATCCACGCACTGCTGAGGGCCGATGAAGCACTTGCGCCATTCGACATACTTGGGCTGGAGGAGGAAAATTTGGCGAAAACGATTAAGTTACTCAACTCAGATTTACATGTAACCGTGATCGGCAAAATTGACCGGATAGATAAAAAAGAGAACGTGCTGCGTGTGGCTGATTATAAAACAGGGAAGGCTATTGCCATTGCCGACAGTATGGATGCAATTTTTGCGTGGAACAGAAAAGATGATCTTGAAAAACCACTTCAAGGTTTCATTTATGCCATGCTCTATGAGTCGAAACTTAAACCAGGTGAACAAATGAAAGTTGAGTTTATCTCACTAAGAAACATGTTCGACCAACAACAAAATGGCCAGGATAAAGGTATTGTTGGAATAAAAGGAAGTCAGCATACCGCAATTCAGGAATTAATTCCCAGTTTTGAAGCAAAACTAGTAGAAAGCCTTGAATCGCTTTTCGATGCAGATCAACCGTTTACCCAAACTGAAGATGTGACAAAATGCAAATACTGTAGCTACACAAATATATGCCGGAGAGGTTGATACTACACGCCAAATTAACAACATGAAATTGACTTTTTGGGGCGCTGCCCGACAGGTAACCGGCAGTATGTTTATGCTTGAATTGCCCGATGATTACCGCATACTTATCGATTGTGGGTTCGATTTTGATTCCGAACGGCAAAATCGCACCCATGATGTGCACAAAATTCATGAAGGTTTTATTTTTCCTTTCGATATAAAATCAATCAATTTGGTGCTACTCACCCATGCGCATATCGACCATTCAGGGCAATTGCCCAATTTGGTAGCTGAAGGCTATGAAGGTCAAATTTTGTGTACCGCAGCAACCTACGAACTCACACATATTTTGCTCGAAGATTCTGTCAACATTCATAAACGAAAATTGAACCACATCCACAAGGCAGGTTCAAGAATGTCGAGAAAGGAAATCATTAGCAAAAGCATTGGACTCTACAACGAACGGGATGCCAAAGATGCGCTTGAACGCTTTGTTCCCATAAGCCCAAAACATAGATTTAAAGTAAAAAAAGGCTTGTATGTCACCTTCATTCCGGCAGGTCATTTGCTGGGAGCTTGCAGCATTGTGGTTGAGATTGAAACAGCAGAAGGTTGGAAAAAAATTGGCTTTTCAGGCGATTTAGGACGCAAGAACTATACTTTGCTCAAAGACCCGGAACCTTTTCCCGAGGTAGATTTTCTAGTTTGCGAATCCACCTACGGCAACCGAAGGCACAATAAAGAAAAAAATCCGGTAGAAGTGATAAGCGATGTAGTGCAACGAACTTGCGTCGACATGCCAGGCCGACTCATCATTCCAGCTTTTAGCATTGGACGAACGCAAGGTCTGCTTTACACCCTGAATCGCATGTGGGAGGAAACAAATCTGCCCAGAATTAAGGTATTTTCAGACAGTCCTTTGGCCAAAAAAAGCGGAAAAATTTACGAGAAATTCCGCTCCCAGCTCAACCAGGAAGCCCAGGATTTTTACAATGACAACGACACGCTTTTCTCTTTTGAAAATCTGGAAATAGTGGAAGATTTGAAACGTAGCGAAGCTATTTCAAACTACTATGAACCTTGTATCATCATTTCGTCGTCGGGTATGGTGCAAGGGGGACGAATTGAACACCACATAAAAACCAACCTCAAAAATCCCTATGCCACCATTTTTATGAGTGGCTATGCTTCAGAAGGCACATTGGGTCGAAAACTCATGGACAACAAAGGCACCATTCGCTTAGGACTTAAAGAGGAAACTGTGCTGTGTAAAATTGAAAAAACGGATGTGTATTCCGGGCATGGCGACCTCGACGATTTACTTTTATTTGTAAATTACCAATCTAAAGAGAAACTCGAAAAACTATTTTTGGTGCACGGGGAAGCCCAGGTAATGGAAGATTTCAAGCAAACTTTAGTCAATCAAGGTTTTTCACAAACTATAATTCCTGAATGGGGTCAATCATTTGAGCTCACTTTGAACTGATGAAAACAGAAATTGGTACGGATATAAACAGCGCCGCTCAATATCTGAAACAAGGTGATTTGGTGGCTATTCCAACCGAAACTGTTTATGGTTTGGCCGCCAACGCCCTTGACGAGCAAGCCGTTGTGAAAATTTTTGAAGCAAAAAACCGTCCTTTTTTCGACCCGCTCATCATTCATGTTGCCAATCTTGAATCGGCCAAAAAATATGTAAAGACCATGCCGGCTGAGGCAGAAAAACTATTCGAAACTTTTTCTCCGGGTCCACTCACCATCCTGCTACCCAAAAATGAATTGATATCTGATATGGTGACAGCTGGATCGTCACTGGTAGCAATTCGAATTCCTAATCATCCTAAAGCTTTAGAACTTCTTCAAGGCCTTGATTTCCCACTGGCAGCTCCAAGTGCCAATCCGTTTGGATATGTGAGTCCAACCACAGCCACACATGTGCTCGACAACCTTTCTGGTAAAATTCCATATATTCTTGATGGTGGGGCTTGTAAGGTGGGTGTGGAGTCTACCATTGTGGGGCTGGAAAATGGTGTCTGGAAATTGTACAGGCAAGGCGGCATTCCACAGGAAGACATAGAAGCCATAACCGGAAAACTTGGGCAACCCGATGAAAGTCCGCAAAAAGAAGCACCGGGCATGCTCGATTCTCATTATGCGCCTAAAAAAGGGCTTTTACTTGGCGACATGGCTATTCTGGCTAATTTTAACCGGGGCAAAAAAATTGGTTTTATTTGTTTTCAAAACAGTCCGGTTGGTATGTATGAGAAAAGCATTTCGATCATACTTTCGCCCAGAGGTTCTTTGAAAGAAGCGGCCACCAAGTTATTCGCAAGTCTGCGTTTGCTCGACTTGTCTGATGTTGACATCATCATTTCTGAACTGGTGCCAGACGAAGGCATAGGCCGTGCTATTAACGATCGGCTCAAAAGGGCTTCCGTCAAGAGGCCACCCTTCGACCACTTGGAAGAATCGGAAAAAGTGCCCATCCGGAATTAGATTTAATTTCAGCTCTTCTTTTTTAATAAACTCCACAAAAAAACCCATCCGGGAATCCGAATGGGTCTTGTAAAAATCTAATTTACTTGCGAATTAAGCGCCCAAGGCAATTCTTTTGAAAGAAACAACAGAAAGGTCTTTAGAAACGCCTTCAATAAGTTGACGAATGGTTTTCGAATTATCTTTCACAAAAGTTTGGTTCAACAAGGTAGAATCCTGGTAAAACTTATTGAGTTTGCCTAATGCAATTTTTTCCAGCATGGCTTCCGGCTTGCCTTCAGCTCTTGCTTGCTCTTTGCCTATTTCGATTTCACGCTCGATGGTTTTAGCATCCACATCTTCTTTGTCCAAAGCAATGGGCTTCATAGAAGCAATTTGCATGGTAATGTCTTTACCCAATTCAGATATGTCTGTGCCGTTTACGCCGTTTAAAGCAAGCAAGACACCAATTTTCTTGTTCGAGTGAATGTAGCTTACTACTTTGTCGCCAGTTACCTTTTCGACAGAAACAATGTCGATTTTTTCACCGATTTTACCTACCATATCTGTCACCGCAGATTCAACAGGCTGACCATTGTAGCTTGCAGCTAATAACGCTTCAGGATTATCTATTCCATTGGCAGCAGCCAATGCTACCAAACCTTCGCCCAAGGAAATAAATTCCTGGTTTTTTGCCACAAAATCCGTTTCGCAACCCAGAGCCACCAGGTAGGCAGATTTGTTGTCGGAAGAAGTTGAAATGAATACACAACCTTCGTTAGTAGACCTATCGGCACGTGAGGCAGAAACCTTTTGGCCTTTCTTTCTTAAAATATCTATTGCCGCTTCAAAGTCGCCGTTGGCTTCCGTAAGGGCTTTTTTGCAGTCCATCATACCTGCTCCGGTCATTTGTCGGAGCTTGTTTACATCCTGTGCAGTAATTGCCATGATTTTTGTTGATTTTTTGGTTAAATCCGAATCAGGCCGCAAAAGTCGGATTTTTCTGTTAAAAACTCAAGTAGGAATCCATTTTAGTTTTTGCACAATTATTAATTATTGCGCCATGTGCATTTCAGAATACATTAAAATAAAAAAAGGCAGGAAGTTTTACTGCTTCCTGCCTCTAGATATCTTTAAACTAAGTTTAGCTGATCCTTACGCTGATGGCCTTATTTGGGCTTATTCACCTTCAACAGTTCAATGTCGAACACCAATACTGCGTTTGGAGGAATTGGTCCACCGGGTGTACCCATTTCGCCATAACCCAAACTGCTCGGAATAACAAAAGTAGCTTTAGACCCTACTTTCATCAAAGGAAGACCCTCATCCCAACCTGCTATAACCATTTTTTGGCCTACCGGAAATACAAAAGGCTCACCACGTGGCACACTGCTATCAAAAACCATGTCGTTGGATGCCAGTCGACCTGTGTAATGCACAGAAACTGTATCTCCAACCTGAGGAGAAATGCCGTTTCCTTCCTGGGTAACTACATACCTAAGGCCAGATTCTGTCTTGTTAAGAGTCAGTTTTGTTTTCTCAGCATAATCTGCAATGGTTTTTTCCTGATTCTTTTGTGTGTCCTCAGGTTTTTCAACAGTGATCATTTTAACGCCATAACAAATGAAGGTGCCTTTGGGCAAATGCTTGGGGAACAAGCTGTCGGGCATGCCTTTGTAAATGGAATCGAGTGGAATCCAAAACAAAGCCGAGTCGCCTTTACTCAGCATGGTGAGTCCCTCCTCTATAGACCCTTTGAACATGGGTTTTTCCAATTTATTGACCACCGGTTGACCTTTGGCATAGGTAGACCCCAGCAAAGAATCTTTGTAATTTCTGTATGTGATATGTAAAGTGATGACGTCTCCAAAGGCAGCAGGAGAACCTTCTTTATCCTCTATAATTTGGTATTCGAGGCCTCCAACGGTTTTTTTCCTTTCAGAATCTTTGTTGCAGGAGGTAAAAAATGCCAAGCATGACAATGTGCATGCTAAAAGGGCAATCTGTTTCAAATGCATGAAATTTGTTTGAATTGTTAAATTATTTGAGTGATTCGAAATAATGCGTAGCTACCGCACTGAGTTGATTTTTGTATTGAGGCAGCAAACCTACGAATCTGGCAACAGTTTCTTCGATGCTTTCATCACTTTTTCCACCGGCTGCGTTTTTATGTCCGCCGCCTTCAAAGTGATTTCTGGCAAATTGGTTCACAGAAAAGTCACCGACAGAGCGGAATGACATTTTAACAGCTTCAGTGCGGTCAATAATTACAGCGCCCATCACGATGCCTTCAATACTCAAAGCATAGTTTACAAACCCTTCCGTATCTCCGGTTTCTGAATGAAAACGATCTAATTCCTCTTTGCTGATCACGATAAATGCTGTGTGATATTCTTGAAGTACTACTAATTTTTGCTCGAGCACATAACCCAGAAAACGGATTCTGCTTTCGGTGCTTGTGTCGTATATCAATTTGTGAATGCGGGAGGCATCTACGCCATACCGCAGTAAGTCAGCAATTACAATATGTACATTTCTGCTCGTGGTAGGGTGGCGAAAGCCTCCTGTATCTGTGAGAATTCCAGCGTAAATACATTCTGAAATATGCAAATCCAAGCCGTTTTCAGGCTCCAACTTTGAAATAAGCTGGTAGACCAACTCCGCAGTGGACGAGGCTTTCGGATTCCATAGTGTAAAATCGGCAAAGGGTTCAGGTTCTAGGTGGTGGTCTATCAAAACCTTGTGCACCGGAGATTTTCGAATGAGTTCGCCCATTTCGTTGATCCGACCCAAAGCAGAAAAATCAAGACAAAACACCATGTCGGCATCGTCGAGCATTTCTTCCGTTTTTGCTTCGTTGCCTTCGTTGAAAATAATCACATCCTGATTTCCGTGCATCCAATGCAGAAATCTTGGGTAATCTGTAGGTGTTATAACCTGAACGTGATGTCCCTTTTTCTTTAAAAAGCCGCTAAGTGCAAGCGATGAACCCAAGGCATCTGCGTCGGGTTTGTGGTGGGTTGTGATAATGATTTTCCGAGGTGAACTCAAAAGTTCACGCAAGGCCTCAATATCGTTCTGAATGTCAATGACAGTAGACGGCATGATTTTTTTTCATTCAATGAGATACATCCTGTGAAACATTCTCTGAAACCAATGTGGGAGAGACTGCTCCAATTTGAAACGTTTCGCCTTCGATCGCTAGTATAGTTTGTGGAAAATGCTGGCGTGCTTCGGCAAGAAAAAGATCTAAATTTTTGTATCGGGAAGAAAAGTGCCCAATTATGAGGTTTTTTACCTGGGCTTTTGAAGCAAGGGTGGCTGCATCGGCAGCTGTGGAATGGTAGGTCTCACCTGCCCTCTCAGCCATATCTGAAAGAAATGTGGCTTCGTGGTAAAGCAGGTCAGCATCTTTGAATTTGTTGAGGTGGGTTTCTATGTAACGGGTATCGGCGCAATAGACATAGGTGCGTTGTGCTCCGGGGTCTTCGGTCACCAGGTGACTTTCTATAAGGCGTCCATCGTGAGTAACTACATCCTGCCCTTGTTTGAGCATAAATATGAGCTCTCCTGACACATCGCCTTCAATTTTATTTCGATTCAACCGACGTTTTTTGGGCTTTTCCCTAAAAATAAATCCATGGCAAGGCACTCTGTGTTCCATACAAATGGCTTCCACTTCAAGCTGATTGTCTTCAAAAATCACCCCTTCTTGCCCAGGCATGAGTGGATGAAAATGAATTTGATAGTTTAAAACGGAGTCGCTGAGCTTCAATTGGAGTGTAATGATATCTTCTAAACCTGCGGGACCATAAACATATATGTCGTGGTTCCGACCTTGCAAATGCATGGTTGAAAGCAAACCCATGAGACCTAAATAATGATCCCCGTGCAAATGACTGATGAAGATGTGGTTGATGCGGCTGTGCCGAATTTTAAACTTCGACATCCTGATTTGGGTGCCTTCACCACAATCTACGAGATATAGATTGTCGTTGTGGTTTACGACCTGAGAAGTATGGTGTCTGCCGTAGGCAAACGAGGCCGAGTTGCTCCCTAAAATCTGGACACTAAAATTCACTTTGTTAACAATTGATTTCTCAGCTATTCAGCGCCAAGTTCTTTTTCTACCTCCGCCATGAATATGGTATCCACGGCTTCTTCTACAGTAGGAAGCGAAGTAATGACACTGTCGAGTTGGGAAATTTTTATAAGTTTCTGCGTGTGTTCGGGCACACCTGCTAATACAAACAAACCGTTGGCGTCTGTGCAAAGCCTGTTGCCAACTAAAATGGCACTTAGTCCGGAAGAATCACAATACCTGGTTTCACCTAAATCAAAAATCAGATTTCGGCTGTTGGCGTGAACCTGCTCCACAAACACCGCCTTAATGTCGGGCGAGATGGTGGCGTCCAGTTTTTCAGCTTTTAGGGTAACTACTGTGTATTTCTCCTTATTTTCTATCAGGAACTTCATGCGTTGGTTGTCGTAGCAAATGAATCAGCGAATATCTTAAGTTTTTTTCGATTCGTCCTTGAAGATTTTCAGATTCTCCTGAAAAGTTGGGTTTTTCTCCTGCAAAAATTTCGAACAACTCCTGGTAACGGGCCGAAATTTCAAGCACCCATTCCTGGCTCATTGATGGAACAACCTGCCCTTCCTTGCCCTGAAAGCCATTTTCAATCAGCCACTGGCGCACAAATTCTTTAGAAAGCTGCTTTTGTGTCTGCCCTTTTTGTTGTCGTTCCTCAAAACCATCGGCATAAAAGAACCGGCTGGAATCGGGGGTGTGGGCTTCATCTATTAAGGTAAGTTCGCCCTCGTATAAGCCAAACTCATACTTGGTATCAGCGAGAATGAGTCCACGAGACGAAGCGATTTGCTGGCCTCGCTCATATAATTTTAGAGAAACGGTCTCTGTTTGCTGGTACAGTTTTTCTACAACCAAACCCTGTGCAAAGATTTCTTCTCTGGAAATATCTTCATCATGACCTTCTTTGGCTTTTGTGGTTGGCGTAATGATGGGTTGAGGCAATTTGTCATTTTCTTTGAGGCCTTCAGCCAGGGCAACGCCGCATACTTGCCGTTTTCCACTGGCATATTCACGCCAAGCATGGCCTACCAAATAGCCCCGAACCACCATTTCGATGGGCAAAGCTTCACATCGTTTACCGATTGTTACATTGGGATCTGGAACGTCTAAGACCCAGTTTGGAACAATATCTTCGGTTGATTTTAATGCCTTGGCGGCGAGGGCGTTGAGTATGTTTCCTTTGTGTGGAATGGGCACAGGCAAAATGACATCGAAGGCGGAAATGCGGTCAGTGGCTACAGCAGCCATGATGTTGCCAAAAAAGTACACGTCCCTAACCTTGCCACGATAAAAGCCGGTTTGCCCTTCGAACTGAAAGTTGGTTTCACTTATGGTTTGCATAAAGCATTGGAATGAGGCGCAAAGGAAAAGAAAGGTGGGGAAAAGGTTGCTATCCCATCTGGCGACGGAATTGACAGAAGCACAGGAATGCAATTGATCTATACCATCATCATGAACCCTTGAGAGCTCGTTTAAGGTGTCTGCCGCCGATACCCGAAGGCAGCCTTGCAATTATATATGACTAAAATCTGCTTCAGGTTTAACAAAAGAAACCATTAAGCCACCATCATTTATGGCTCAATAAGTAGGGTGATAAAACATCAATCCATTTACATTCAGTTATTTAGAAAGGGAAAAATATTGCTCACCTTGTTCATTATTTCAAATGAAGCCAACCAAAATTAATTTTGAAACTAGTATAAAAAAATCATGCTATTTCGACTAAATTAATTTCGACTAACAAGTTAGATAACTGTAGCTCCGAATCTCAAAAAACAAACCTTAAGTTACACTTTTTGTTGATACCAGCTTTTATATTAGTCGCATGAAGGCTCGCTACGTCAACCCATTTACGGATTTTGGATTCAAAAAACTTTTGGAGAAGAGGTCAATAAAGACCTGTTGATTGATTTTCTGAATGGTATGCTACCGGAATATCACAAAATCAAGGATTTGCAATATAAGTAGACCGACCAGTTGGGTGAACAGATTGTGGATCGGAGAGCCATTTTTGATATTTATTGTCAAAGTGAAAATGGTGAACGCTATAATGTAGAGCTTCAAAAGGCGAAACAAAATTTTTTTATAGAACGCAGCATTTTCTACGCAACTTTTCCAATAAGAGAGCAGGCTGGTAGTGGAGAATGGGATTAAAATTTAAATGCAGTCTATTGCATTAGCATTCTAGACTTTGTGTTTGACGAAAATAAAGGGGATGAAAACTATCTACACACTGTAAAACTAAAAAACGAGCAAAATCTAGTTTTTTATGACAACCTCACCTTTGTGAACATCGAAATGCCCAAGTTCAGAAAATTGGAGCAGGAGCTTGAAAATGAGTTTGATAAGTGGCTCTATTTTATCAAGAACCTGGAAAATTTTAAACATATTCCCGAAAAGTTAAAAAACCGGATTTTTGAGAAGACTTTCCGCACAGCCGAAATTGCTCAATTTGTTCCTGCTCAGATGGATGCATATCAAAACTCTTTAAAATATTATCGAGACATGAAAAATGTTGTGGAAACTTCGTTTTTTGAAGGCTTGCTCGAAGGAAAAATGGAGGGCAAACAGGAAATTGCTTTAAATCTCCTGGCTATGGGGCTTTCAGTTTTTCCGGTTGTGCAGGCTACAGGGCTTTCAGAAAGCGAGATTGAAAAACTTAGGAAATAAAATCAGCTGGATAAAAAATTATCTGATTTTCAAATTATTGACAAAACATGCCAATATATCTTTGGTTTGTTGAAAAACCACGAATCTACAGTGTAAAATATACCCGTTCCTTGCAGTAGGTTGATGAGAGGTAGAATATACAATACGAGAACCTTGTAAAAGTTTTTTTTGAAAATCATAGGTTTAAAGTTTTTGAGCACTCAAGTCAATTTCACGTGCACATACCGGGAAAAATCTCTTATAATAGCCTGAATATGAGCTAGTTCTCATTTTTTTAAAAGGCCCGAACTAAACCTGGCCAAGTTTTGAAAACTCAACGCTATTAAGTCTCCACCCTACTTCCCTTTATACTCCCCTGGCTTATACTCCCTCGTTCCGGCTACAACGCCGTTTCTGAATATGATGGTTTTTATGACATGCTCCGAAGCATCGTAGTATTTCCAAATCCCCGTTTCTTTGTCGTTTTTAAACTGACCTGTAGTTGTCAGTTTTCGTTGTTCGTCATATTCTTTCACCTCCCCTGCCCTGCTGCCACCGAGGTAGTTTATTTCTTTGGCTTTCTGTGCTTTGGCGTGGTAGTATGTTTGCAGTCCCGAGCGTTTACCTACTAAGTAATTTTCTTCTTCCAATATGCTTCCGGTCGAGTCGAACACTTGTCGAATTCCGCTTAATTTTCCTCCGTCGTCGTAGTTTTCTATAAGTTGTTTTTTACCGTTGGGGTGGTTTTTCTTTTTGGTGCCAATAGGTTTATCCTTTAATAGACTAATTTCAAGTTTTATCTTTCCGTTTTCAAAATAGTGAACTTCGTCCCGGCTCTCTTCCAGGTTGTAGAATCGAACTGTTTTGTCCGTTTTTCCATCTGCAAAATAATAACTGGCTTTACCATCCTTTTTTCCTAAAGTGTATGGCACCTGATAACGCAATTTTCCATTATCGTAATAGCCCTTGGTGAGGCCGTGCACAAAGCCATTTTTATACGCACCTTCCAGCATTAAGTTGCCTTTATCGTTGTAGGTTTTGTAGTTGCCGTCTTTGGTTCCGGCCTTCATTGCCGATTCTGTATCAAGTTTTCCGTTGGGGTAATAGGTTTTATAACTGCCATTAAGCACGCCTCCGATATAGTTGGCCTCAATATGCAGCACGCCCGATTCATAAAATTCTTCGCAAGACCCGTTTGGCTGGTGTTTGGCATAATTCAATTCCTGCTTCAGATTCCCATTGGGCCACCACTCAAGTACGAGCCCCTCCAAACTGTCGTGCATAAACTTGCCTTTACTTTTCAACTGTCCGTTTGGGTGCCAAACAAATAAGGTGTCGTGCAATTGTCCATTCAAATACTGCCCTTTTTGCAAAATTTTTCCATTCTGAAACCAGGAAGTGGTATTGCCTTCCCTTTTGCCCTTGGCAAAAAGCACTTCCGACTTCTTTTCGCCTGCAGCGTACCATTCTGTAAACAAACCGTCTTTGATATTATCCCGATACTGACCAGTGACAGCTACTTGTCCTTTCGGATAAAAGCTTTTAAACGCTCCATCTTTCAATGTGTCGTACTCCTGAATTCGGGCCATATATTCTGCCCTTTTTCCTAAACCTTGCAGCGAGTCATAGAAAAGCACAATTTTTTGTTGGGCCGACAATTGACCAGCTAAAGTCAACAGAAAGCTAAAAAGCAGCCATGTCGATTTGCCTAAACAAAAGGGATGAAAAGTGTGTCTTGAAATGGAAGTCTGCATATTGCCTTCAAATATGCTTTTTTTGCGCCAATGCGTATAAAACAACAGATAGAATTCTTTCAAAGTCAAATTCAGGAGTCGGGTTGCAAATTGCTGCCGGTGAGCAAAACGCACCCTGAAAGTAAAATATTGGAAGCGTATGAAGCTGGCATGAAACGATTTGGAGAAAACAGGGTACAGGAACTCACAACCAAAGCCGAAAACTTGCCAAAAGATATTGAGTGGCACCTTATTGGACATTTGCAAACCAACAAGGTGAAATACATCGCTCCTTTTATTTCGCTCATCCATAGCGTAGACAGCCTTAAACTCCTCCAAGAAATAGACAAGCAAGCCGCCAAAAACAACAGGGTGATTTCGTGCCTGCTGCAAGTTTACATAGCTAGTGAAGAAACCAAGTTTGGCCTTAGCCATGATGAAGTGCTTGAATTGTTGGGCGCTGCGGAGTTGCAAACAATGCAGCATGTGAAAATCATCGGTTTGATGGGCATGGCCACAAACACGAACAATGAGGATTTAATCAGGCAAGAGTTTAGAAGTTTGAAGCAACTGTTTGAACAAATTAAGCTACAGGTTTCGCTGCCGCAGGTGCAGTTGCATGAACTTTCGATGGGTATGAGCAGCGATTTCAAGATAGCTGTGGAAGAAGGCTCAACCTTAATTCGGTTAGGAAGTGCTATTTTTGGCGACCGATGAAAACAAATCAGATTCTGGCCATTGGCTTTAGCATGCTTACCGTTTGCGTAGTTGTCAGCGCATTTGGAGCCCACAGTCTCAAAAATTTACTGCTTCGAAACAATACCAAAGAAACATTTGACCTGGCAGCTCGCTACCTCATGTATCATTCTACCGGCGTTGTTATTCTTGGCATTGTGCAGCAAGTAAAAACAGGGTTTGATGCAAAATGGCCAGTAAAACTCATGCTCTCGGGCACAGGAATTTTTTGCGGAACTTTGTTTTTGTTGGCACTTACCAACATCACTTGGTTAGGAGCCATTACTCCTTTGGGCGGTTTATGCCTTATTGCCGCTTGGGCTGTAGCTGGGTGGAAAGTGTGGAAGTCAGATGAGGAGTGAAAGTAGAAGATGTTTTCCTGATTTTCTAGGGTAATAAGCCTTTGATTTAACTGAGAATGGATGTTTGTGTATTCACGGCACGTAAATCAATTTACTAAAAGGTAATAAAAAAGCAGATGTTGCTATGCTTGCAGCATTAGCTCGAAAATTGGGAATGAGTGCAAAAGTGTTTTCCAAAACCCAAGCAGAAGACATGGACTTACATCAAAAGATGAGGCAGGAATGAAAACTGGCAATGCAGGCAAGAGCGGGATATTGGATATTCTTAGGAAATGAAAATCGGCAATGCTTCCAAGGATTTAAAAAATTATCAGTGTGACTCCTTGGCAAATTAAAGCCCCCTGGTCTACAAGAGAAACCCGGGTTATTGATTTTAAAAAGATTCTAGAACCGTTCAGAGAAAAGCCAAACTCATCGCTCGGAAAGCTTTGGAATCCTGATGAATTCAAAAAAGCGCAGCTCGACCAGGTTGCTCAAACTGTATTTTGGGATTGCTTGGCCACTGAAAGATTCAGCGATGGCAATGTTGCTTCGGCACTACTAATTTCTGTCCAGATGTTCTTTATGCCTATAGTGAAAGTGTCGACTAATGCATCGCACTACTTAAATCCCCCTCAACCAACCCTCAACCATCACCAAAGCCGCTTTTTCCATAGGGGAACCATGGGCATTAAGAACTTGATTGCACACATTAAATCCGAGCATTTCTGCTACTTGACTTTGGGATGAAACCAATTCTTTCACCAACATTTGGTTGTTGGGATGCTGCATCCAACTATCGATGGGCACGCCAAAACCTGCTTTTTTTCTGTTGGCAAACGCTGGCAATCCCATGTCGTGCAACAGCGATTTTAAGGCTGGCTTGGTTTGTTTTCTCAGTTCAGCTGCTGATGGATAGTTGTGTTGTGCCCAGTTTACCACTGCTGAATCTAAAAAGGGAACCCGCACTTCTACCCCTGCCATCATGCCACCCAAATCGGCTGTTACGAGCACATCTTTTTTCAAATAATATTGCTGATCGAAGGCCAAAGCTGCACTCATATTGAAATCAGCTGCTTCGGTTTCCTGAGCAAATGGATCTTTAAATTCCGGAAATTGATTGCCACTCATTTGCTTGAAAGTATCGGCAGGATTGTTGGAAACCTGGCCGAGAATATGTCCAATCTTTTGTCCGGCAAGGGGGGCAACAAGCGGCAACAATTTCTTGAAAACAGGCCATAAATGCGATTTTCGAAGTAAAAAATACCAGGCAAAGGCTTGGTGACGGCGATAGCCTCCAAACAATTCATCGGCTCCGGCACCGGACAACAAAGCCTTCACACCAAGTTCTTTCGCTCTTTTGCACAAGCGATATGTGAGCCAAACGGCCGGATCTGGCACTGGCTGACTAAGTGAAGCTGAAAACTGCAAAAAGTCTTGAAAATCGGACGGACCAAGAAAAATGGTTTCCAACTGCATGTTGAGTTTTTCCGCTGCTTTTTGAGCCCAAATTTGATCCTCACTTCTTTCGGTGGCTATAGAAAAGCAAATGGGCTTGGTTTGCAACTCTTGCCTTGCAATAACAGCCAACAGGGTTGAATCAACGCCTCCGCTCAACATAATTCCTACAGGAACAGCAGCTTGAAGCTGCACATCTACAGCTTCTGCCAATGCTTGCTTTAGACTTGTCGGAACGGGAAAGGATTTTTGAGCCATAGAATCCCATTGAATGGAATTCGAACTTGTATGCCAAAGCCCGACCTTACCTGCGGGAACTTCAAAAACCTCTTGATACATGGTCTCTCCTTCGGGCAGATATCTATGTCGTAGCAAATTTTTAACGCCACTTAGATTTAAATCTGGCCTACCCAAACCCGATTGCAGGATACCACTTACCTCTGAGGAAAAAATTATCCCATTATCAGTAGCGTAGAAAAACAAGGGTTTTACACCCCATCTGTCTCTGAAAACCAAAACATCCTTTGTTTCAACATCCAAAAAAATACAAGAAAAAATGCCTTCCAATTCATGAAGTTTTGCAGCACCAAACCGAATGAGCCATTGTAAGAGAACCTCTGTGTCAGAATGGGTTCGAAACTGAGTTCCTTTTTCTGTTAAGATTTTTCGTAAAGCAGCATGGTTATAGATTTCACCATTAAATACCATCCAGTACCGACTATTTGAGTCCGATATAGGTTGTGAAGCCTCATCCTCTTTGTTTTGAATGGCTAATCGATTGTGCCCCAAAGCCATGTGCACTTCTCCAAACTGAAAATGTTTGGTTTGTTGACCGTCGGGACCTCTGTGCGCTGTTGCCTCCACCATATTGTCCATGGCATGCTGAAGTGGGTTTTTGCCTTTTTGAACAATAAAATGAATGCCGCACATGGTGAAATAGCTATCAGTTTTCAGGGATTAGCGTTGCAATATGTAGTTTTGCCCACACATCAACCGAAAAGACCGGGACAAACCTACTGTCCTGTCCTTGTTTGCATGAAGGCATTCACACTTGTTAGCACAGTTTTTAACGAAATAAAGCGGCTGGATCAAACCATTGCCGATATTGACGCTCAGAGTTTGCAGCCTGATCAGATCATCATTGCCGATGCAGGATCTACAGATGGTACTTTAGAAAGACTTGAGAAATGGAAAGCAACATCCAAAATTGACATTGTGGTGCTGCGCAAACCAAAATGCAACATTTCGGAAGGCCGAAACCTGGCCATTGAAACTTCTAAAAATGAACTAATCGTGTCTACTGATTTCGGCTGTCGGTTTCACCCAAATTGGCTTCGTTCGCTGGTAGAGCCTTTTGAAGACGCATCGGTTGAAGTGGTGGGCGGCGCATTTACCATCATCAGAGAAGATGTTAAATCTCAGGCAGCCCGAGCAGACTATATTTTGGCAAATGCTTATCCTGTAGTGCTGGACGAATATTTTTCTGTTTCATCTCGTTCCATTGCCTACTACCGCCATGTTTGGAAAACCATTGGCGGCTATTTAGAATGGCTAACTTTAGCAGCCGACGACACCATTTTCTGGAGAATGATAAAAAACAGAAAATTCAGATTCAAATTAGTAGATCAGCCACATGTTTATTGGCTCAGGCACAAAACATTCAAAGCTTTTGGCAAAGAAGCCTACCGATATGGCCTGGGTGATGGAGAAAGCCTGATAAATTTTAAGAATTTCTGGTCAAATCTTGTTGAAACCGGTTTGCGCTGGAGTTTGTGGATTCATTTACCTTTGATTCCTTTCTACCTGGTAGCTGGACATTTTTTACCTTTGACACTCCTTCCCGCTCAGTTGTTTGGACTCCGTTCTTACAAAAACACCCGCAAAAACTGGAAAAATTTGCAAGCCGAAAGCTACACAGTGAAAGATCTTCTGGCTGCTTTTTGGTTGGTGGAAGTTACCCGGTACTATTATCTGAACGGATTTCTGCAAGGTTGGATTTTTAGTCCTCCCTTTAGAAAAGAGTCTCGAAAAAAACTTGAACCCCTGCCTGTATGAGGGTTATTCTCTATTCATCAAGCTCATTTGGCGGTTGCTACGACTACGCCCAGCAACTGATGCCAGCCTATGCCAACCACCCCGAGGTTGTGTCGGTGAAAGGATTTTTCCCTTCCAATGCGGCTTGTGAACTGGAGTATTGCGACAAATTTTTGATTCCTGACGAGCCACCTGAACAATGGAACTATAGGCGAAAACTACATTTTCTATTCAGGGTGCACCTCAACCCGGTTTTGTTGTTTTTAAGGCTTCGAAAAGAGCCTTCATCTTGGGTGATGTTCAACGACTTTGAACAATTGAGCGCTTGGTTTTGGGTGCCTCTTTTTAGGTTGTTTTTAAAGAAGCATAAGTTTGCTGTAGTGCTTCACGACCCAAATCGTGACAATTATCCACCTTCTGTGCGTTTTTCGGCTTACAGCATGAAAACCATTATGAGCTTGATGGATCTGGGATTTTTCCATGAGTTTTTACCCGAAAAAACCTACTACAAAACCAATGGGAAAACCAGGTACATGAGCATTCCGCATGGCACCTACCCTACTGCACTCCCCAACAACACCTTAAAGCATCAACTGCTTGCACAGAAAACCGGGCAGAAAGTTTTTGCAGCCATGATTGGCAACATCAGACACGAGAAAAATTACCACCTGGCCATTGAAGCCCTCGGATTTTTTCCGCAACTGCACCTCATCATTGCCGGAAGTCCGGCCAACTCAAGGGTAAACATTGACGATTACAAAAAATTGGCCCTGGAAAAAGGTGTTGAGCAACGCATAATCTGGATCGAAAAATTTCTGGACGAAGATGAAATTTCGGCCATAGTTGAAGTGTCTGACATCGTGTTGCTCATCTATTCCAAATCATTTACATCGCAAAGCGGCATACTTAATTTAATAGCCCGCTACAAAAAACGGATTGTGGCATCGGATGGTTCCAGCAGTTTAAGTTGGATTATGCGCCACTACAACCTGGGCGATTTAGTGGAACCAGATTCACTCATTTCATTGGTTAAAGGCATTGAAAAAGTGCTTTCCGGTGAGCAATTGACCCAACAAGGCTGGGAAGAATACCTGGACTATGCCAACTGGGACAACCATGTGAAACAGGTGGTGAGCGCTTCGAAAACTGAAACTTTGGAAAAGGAAGAAATTGAGTAACACAAGCAAAGCATGGCAAACTGAAGTAGTGTTGCCGGTCTCGCAAATCGGTACGCTCACCTATTTAATACCCGAAGTTTGGCAAGCACAATTGAAACCTGGCTGCCGGGTGGTGGTCCAATTGGGGCACTCAAAAATATACACAGGTCTGGTTATCAGGGTATTTGAAGGCCCCTTGCCGGCTTTCGCCATGAAGCCCATCATCAACGTGCTGGACGATGAACCCTTGATGACTAGTCAGCAATTGGCATTTCAACAATGGTTGGAACAATATTATCTGTGTTCGCCCGGCGATGTGCTGCAAGCTGCGTTACCAAGCGGTTTCAATATTGAGGCTACTTCCATGATTGAGCTCATGCCCGAGCAGCAAGTGGACGAACAAACCCTCAGCGAACCCGAAAAATATATTTACCAAAAACTAAAAGAAAAGGAAGGAAAGCTGAAATCAGCTTTGAAAGTTGACTCTCTGATCGACAAAAAAAACGGCGCAATCGTTTGGAAAGCACTCAACAGCCTGATGAGCCGAAACCTGATCAGTATTTATCAGGAAGTGAAAGAAAAGTATGTTCCCAGGTTTAAAACATACTATTCCATGGCGCAGGAATTTCAAACCGATGAACAACTAAATGTTGCCTTTGATTTGTTGGATAAAAAACCTGCTGCTCAAAGTGCCCTCATGAAAATGCTGCAAATGGCTCCTGATGGCAATTATGCAGACCTAAGAGTGCCGAAAGCAGACCTTGAAAAACTAAAAATAACCTATGCCTCGCTTCAAAATTTAGTGAAAGTCGGGGTTTTATTGGAAGAAAAAATTCAAGTTCCCAGGTATGAGCTGGAAGATGAAGAAGCGAAAGAAGTTCACTTATCGGACATTCAAAAAACTGCCTTTTCAGAGATTCTAACTGGTTTTGAAAAGCAGCGAACTGTTCTACTGCATGGTGTAACAGGCTCTGGGAAAACAGAAATTTACATCAAACTGATTCAAGCCGCCTTGGAAAGTGGTGATCAGACCTTGCTGATGTTGCCCGAAATTGCCTTGACCACCCAAATGGTGATTCGCCTGAAAGCCTATTTTGGAAGTGATTTGGGCGTTTACCATTCCCGATTTTCCGACAATGAACGGGTTGAGGTTTGGCAGGGATTGAAATCGGGCCGGCTGAAAGTAATTTTGGGTGTGCGATCTTCGGTGTTTCTACCCTTTGCCAATTTGGGCTTGCTCATTGTAGACGAAGAACACGAACCCAGCTACAAACAACAAGATCCAGCGCCACGCTACCATGCCCGGGATGCTGCAGCTTACCTGGCACAACTGCATCATGCGAACTTATTGCTCGGTTCTGCCACGCCTTCTTTGGAGTCTTATCAGCACGCTATTTCAGGAAAGTTTGTAAAAGTAAACTTGCTTGAAAGGCACGGGCAATCGAGCATGCCGGAAATACGCCTTGTAGACTTGCGAAAAGAAAAACCAGATCAACACATCAGCAAAGGTTTGAAAACCTTGATTGAAGAAACATTGAAAGCGGGCAATCAGGCTATTTTATTTCAGAATCGCAGGGGATTTGCACCGTTTATGACCTGTGTTACCTGCGGTTGGGAATCCATGTGCCAGCGTTGCGATGTGTCGCTCACTTACTACCATTCGCACCAGGAAATGCGTTGCCATTATTGCGGCTACATGGAACCTGTGCTTAAAATTTGTCCATCGTGCAAAGACAGCAACCTGAAACTCCACGGGTACGGAACCGAAAAGCTGGAGGACGAATTGGTGACCCTATTTCCGAACCGCAAGGTTGCCCGCATGGACTACGACACCACCAGGGCAAAGAACAGTTTTTCAAAGCTCATTGAAGATATGTCGCAGCAAAAAATCGACATTCTGGTAGGCACCCAAATGGTAACCAAAGGTCTGGATTTTGACAAGGTGCAACTCGTTGGCGTTTTCGACATAGACAGGGTGCTACATTTTCCAGATTTCAGGTCGTCGGAGCGGGTTTTTCAAATGTTGATTCAAGTGGCTGGGCGAGCTGGACGCAGAAAAGTGCCCGGCACTGTAGCCATTCAAACTTGGGTGCCAGACCGAAAATTGTTTGCCTGGGTGGTGGAAAACAACTTTCTGGAGTTTTACAGCACCGAACTGGCCGAAAGAGAAAAATTCAATTACCCTCCTTTTGCCCGCATTATCCAATTTGAATGCCTGCATACCAAAAGCGAATTGGCTGCAGATGCTGCCAAACAATTGGCCACACATCTGTGGGCCGCACTAGGGAAAGACAGGGTGCTTGGGCCAGAACCTCCACCTATTTCAAAAATTAACAACGAATACATTTTCAGAATTGTGGTGAAAATGGAGCGAAAAGGGTTGAATATGGGCAAAGTGAAAACCTGGATGCGCAAGTTGATTCAAGACATTCATTTGCAGCCTGCATTGAGAAAAGTAAAAATTGTGGCCGATGTAGACCCGATGTAAATCTTTCCAAATGCTGTTCAACTCCTTCGAATTTGCGGTTTTTTTTCCGGTTGTAGCTTTGATCTACTTCTGGTTGCCGCTTCGATGGCGCTGGGCCTGGCTGCTGTTGGCAAGCTGCGTGTTTTACATGTTTGCCATTCCCGTCTACATATTGGTGCTTGGGTTCACCATTCTGGTAGATTATGTGGCCGGAATTTGGATTGAGCAATCGCAAGGAAAACGGAGAAAATGGTTATTAGCTTGCTCCATTGCAGCCAATATTGGCATTCTGGCCTATTTCAAATACTACAATTTCTTTCTTGAAAATATCATGGAGCTGGTTGGCTCCACGCCTGAAACTTTCCCGCTGGAAAGGCTGAGCTGGGCACTTCCGGTTGGTTTATCGTTTCACACTTTTCAGGCTATGAGCTACACCATTGAGGTGTACATGGGCAAGCAAAAAGCGGAACACCATGCAGGTATTTACGCCTTGTACGTCATGTTTTTTCCGCAGCTGGTAGCTGGCCCGATTGAAAGGCCACAAAATATTTTGCACCAATTGAGGCAAAAACATGATTTCGACTTCGACCGGGCAAGAAGCGGACTGGTGCTTATGGCCTGGGGCTTGTTCAAAAAAGTGGTGATAGCCGACCGCTTGGCCGAAGTGGTGAACCTGGTCTACAACCACCCGACGAATTTTGAAGGCCTGCCGCTCATGGTGGCTACTGTGTTCTTTTCCATTCAAATCTATTGCGACTTTTCGGGGTACAGCGATATGGCCATTGGCGGAGCCAGGCTGCTGGGCATAGACTTGATGAAAAATTTCAATGCACCCTACCTGGCACAGTCGTTTAGCAGCTTTTGGCGGCGCTGGCACATTTCGCTCAGCACCTGGTTTCGGGACTATGTGTATATACCCCTGGGCGGAAATCAGCTTGGCGAAAGCCGCAAAATGTTCAACCTGTTTGTAGTGTTTACTCTGAGTGGTTTCTGGCATGGCGCCAACTGGAATTTTATGGTTTGGGGCTTGCTTCATTGGGGCTTTTTACTTTCAGAAACTTGGATTCAAAGTGCTTTTCCTTCTTTGAAAAAACAAGTTCATCCAGTGCTTAAAACCCTGATTGTGTTTGTGTTGGCCAACGTGGCCTGGGTGTTTTTTAGGGCCAACCATGTAGGCGATGCCTTGTATATTCTCAGTCATTTTCACCTGGGTTTGTTCGAAAAAATCATGCACCTCAACGAAAACATACATGACGGATTTTTCGATAAATTTCTGGGCCTGCCAGGTTCCGGATTATCGCTTTTCGATTGGGCTATGATACCCATTTCTATCGCCATTCTTTTTGTGGCAGACTTGTGGTTGGACAAAAACAAGTTCAAAGATTTTTCGCAGTTCACTGCTCAGCTTTCGGCCAAGCAACGTCGGTTGGTTTACTTTTCGCTTACGGCTGTTATCCTGATTTGCGGACGATTTTCTGATCTCAGTTTCATCTACTTTCAGTTTTAATCTGCATGCAAAAACTGTTTATGCGCCTGTTGTTTTTGTTTCTACCCTTTGGGTTGGGCTGGCTTTGGCTTGAATACAGGTTAGCTTCATTTCCAAACAGTTACGCAGAAAAAGAAAAACACCTTTCGCTTCAACAAGCTGAAATAAAAACGCTTATTCTGGGTTCTTCGCAATCGTATTGGGCATTGGATCCAGCGTTGCTTTCTGGACAAGCTTTCAATTTGGCCAACGTGAGCCAATCCATTGATGTGGATATCACCTTAGCTCATTTGTGGATTCCTAAATTGCCAATGCTGAAAACCATTGTACTTCCAATTTCATACTTCACGCTTGGCACCCGACTGGAAGACAGCAATGAAAGCTGGAGGCTGTACTTTTATCATCATTTCAACAACATGACCTGGCACACGCTGAAGCCATATACACCTAGATGTTGGTCGAAAACCATGCTTTATACTGTGCCTGAAGCTTTGGCTATAAGTTTTGGCAAAAGACCTGGCTTGCTGCCTGAAGCAAATGGGTGGTTGGAAGTAAAAGACACCTTACACAAAGTAGATGGAGCCGAAGAAAGGGTGAAGTTTCACACCCAAATTCAACAACCTAAACTTGAATTGCCGTTGACACAAATGCTAAAAAAAGCTGTTTTGAATTGGGAAAAAGCTGGTATTCGTACGGTTCTGGTGACTTTACCTGTCACAAAAGCATACGCTCAATTTCAAAATAATGGCTTGGTAAAAAGAAACCAACAGGCGATAGAAGAATTGAAGAATCTAGGTGCAGTGTATTTGGACATGAATGAAGCCCAAACATTTGAAGCTACCGATTTTGCCGATGTAGACCATTTGAATGCCGCCGGTGCAGCAAAAGCCAGTAAAGTGCTCGAAGATTTGCTAAAGGAGAGAAAGCTGCAATAATAACCAGGGTCAAATCATGCAAAATCTTAAGCCTGCATATTCATAGTATTTCTGAACTGAATTGAAATTCCTGCCGGGCGTGGCTCAGCCTTGATTTGAACAATACCTTGGCCCCTGGCCACTGTTTTTTCGTAGTCTTTTGCACCCAACTCACTTTTCAGCATACATCTAGTTCATGCAATGATCAAAGGGCGCTCAGTTTCTGCAAAAAAATAAATGCCATGGGCATGAACTTTTAGTAGAAAATCAATACATCCAGAAGCACCAAAATGCCATCGGCATGATCCTCAATAATGTGGACGGGCAGGATAGCATCTACGGTGAAGAGTCTTTGCACAAGGCCAGAAGTTTATCATTATTTTTCGGCCAGCTATTTTGAAAATGAGGTAGATCATTTCAACTTTCTAAAAGATATTCGGGATAAGTTTTGAAACGGGAATTGGTGGAATTTAAAAGATGAAAAACAGTATTTGTGAAAGATTAGCATTGATTCTTTAAGATACGAACTTGGGCGGATGAAATATTTTTTATGCGATTTTTGAACAGCTATTTTTCTGAAATTGAACCGGAATTGCATAACTTTGTAACATGGATACAGCCATAAAAATAAGGCCAGATGAGTTTAATCTGGAGCTATTTAAAAAAATACAGAAAGTGGTAGGTACGCTCTCTCCCTATCAAATAACCATATCATTTTCTGATAGCCCGACAGAATCAAATGAGGAATACGAGGCTCGGTTGATGCGTGCTATTACTGATTTGGACGCTGGTAAAGGCGTGAAATTTACTATGGATGAATTGGCTGAACTTATAAAACAAAAGGATTAGTTTGAAGAAAGTATCCTTTGCTCCAGAGGCAATTGAGCAATTCCAACTGTATAAATCAGGTCAGCAAAAACTAGCGTTTAAGGTGCTTGAAATTCTGGAAGATATTCAGAAAAATCCTTTTACGGGTACCGGTAAACCAGAACCTTTGAAGGGTAATTTTCAAGGTTATTGGTCAAGAAGAATTGATAAGGAACACAGATTGGTTTATCAGGTTAAAAAGGATGAAATTGAAGTGATTTCAGTTTTTGGGCACTATAAATAGGGCCTGCTGAAAAAGTCATAAGCTATTGAATATTAACAAATTGGAGCTTATTTTTGCGTCTTAAGTGCAAGCAAATATGCCTCTCGCCACCAAAACCCGTGCATCCAAGCAGCCATTTCAGAGCTTAACACAGATCACCATTGAAGGGTTTAAGACAACTTTTGCCGAAAAATTAAATCCTAAAAACCGATGGGCTGTTCTGGGACGCCTAATTCCTACATGGCAAGGCTCAGCCTTGTTTGCTCAACCCAAGGCTTCCAGCCTGTTTAGAAAATTAGCCAACGAAAAACAATTGTCAAAGTATAATAGCTGGAAGCTACAAAAACAACGAAAAAGGCAGAGCCTCACCCGATAAGGGTTATAAAACTCAAAACCAAGGGCTGTAAAGCGTCGGTTTATGGGAGCATAAACAAAATGTAACACCCTGCTAACAAGAATATGCTCAAATTGCGGGCTAATTATCAACCACATGAAGCACTTTTCTTTGATTTTTTTCATTGTTTGCCTAGCCTTTAGCAGCTTTGGCCAAACACCGCTCCCAACATCATGGGGCTTTAGCAGACCTCCGATTACAAGTCCGCCGAATGGCTGGGAACTCAACTTAGGCACCAACGGAAACCTTACTTATACCGGCGCAGGATTTGCTGTGGTTGATGGTGTGGCTTGCAGGCTCGACGCCACAGGTGAGTCTGTAAAAATTTGGTTTGCAGATGCTCCAGGCGAATTGTCGTTCTTTATTCGAGGGTCGGGCATTAGTCCACAGCCTGCCTTTACAGGTATTTTTAGTGTGCAGGAGTCTGTAGACGATGTGATCTACACCAACCTTCGGGAGTTTACCACTGCAAGTCCGACACCGGGCTCTATGACCCGATTTGTGAACAATCCGGCAAGTGCATCCAGGTATATCAGGTTTATCTATACTGAAAAACTAGCCGGTTCAAATATATCGCTCGACAGTGTTTGGTTAAAAGCACCAGCACCAACTCCGCCAGCCAGCATGAGTGTGTTGCTTGGGACTAATATTGTTGTGAATCAAGGAACTGCCATCATTGGCAACAATACCAGCAACGCCTTTTCGATTAGAAATGCTGGAACGGTGGATACGTTACTGATTGATAGTGTTCGCTTTTCAGGCGACGCAGCGGCAGACTACAGCGTTCAAGGCACTATGCCTTCAGGGGTGTCTGCATTGAGTAGCGAAAATTTTGATCTCACTTTTAGCCCCGGTGGAACTGGTACAAGACTTGCGCAAATGAGCATTTACAACAGTGATGTGAACAGAAACCCATACGTGATTCAATTGTATGGTATTGGAGGCAATCTGGCTACAGAACCAACTGCTGCCCCTGTCTCTTTGCAAACCAGCAACATAAGAAGCTACAGCTTACGTCTGACCCTAACTAACCCGACCCAAAAACCAGAAAGGTACATTGTGCTGAGAAAAAAAGAGGGTGCAATTACCGAAACGCCTGAAGATGGAAGAACTTACAGACCCGGCGATTGGATTGGCGGTGCTGTGGTAGCTTATGTGGGCGATTCGGCTTTTTCAAATTTCAGACCAACCTACATTTTTGCCAATTCACAATATTCGTTCAAAGCATTTAGCTTCAATGGCCCTACAGGATACGAAAACTACCTCACCACAGCCAGCGCAGAAGCAAGCGCACAAACACTGGGAAAAGTTCCAGGCAACTACTACAACGGCATAGATCCGTTGGTGCCTACATTTCTGAGCGACTTATCGGCAAAAATCAATCCGCACGACACTGTGTTTTACAGCCTTTATGCAGCCAGAATCATGTCAGGATTCGCAGTGCGTGACACGACCGGCGGAAGCAAAGTGGTAAATTGTGTGTACACCGGCATTCCTTACATCTACAGCGGAGGCTTTGTTTGGTGGACAGGACAGTCTGGTAATTCGGCCAACCTAACCCGTGAGCATACTTTTGCCCAAAGTTGGATGCCAAGCAATACTGGAGGAACGTGGCCAAGTTTGGGCGGTAAGGAGTTGCCCGAATTTAACGATATCCACAATTTGTTTCCGGCAGATCAAGTAAACGCCAATGCCAGAAGGTCGAATTCGCCTTTTGGTGTAGTGGTGACACCGACCTTTACATCGCCAACCGGCGAGGGTAAGGTAGGCAGGGATTCTAACGGCCAAACTGTTTACGAACCTAAAGGTGATCACAAAGGCGATGTGGCCCGAGCGTTGATGTATATGAGCGTGTGTTACAATGGCATCAGAGGAAGAAACTGGAGATTTCCTGCTACACAAAGCCCGGCAGTACTTATGCAATGGCATTTGCAAGACACAGTGAGCAACTTCGAAATTGCCCGCCATGAATATATTTTCTCTCAACAGAGAAACCGAAATCCGTTCATCGACAACCCGAGCTGGTCAAACCGCATCAACTTTGCCGATATGACTTACAATCCTTCTGTTGGCATTACCGGCATTGATTTCATCCATGAAATAGCTACTTACCCCAACCCGGCCACCGATGTAGTGCATGTAGATGCCACCTTGATTTTCAACAAAGCTATTCCTTACCAACTTACTGATAGCCAGGGAAAGGTGGTGAAAACAGGCCTACTTGACAAACCACAATCTACCATCGGTTTACCGCAGACATCGGGTATTTATCTATTAAACCTTTCTACTGAAAAAGGAAAAGTAGTGACCCGAATTGTGAGACAATAGGTTTACTTTCCATATCATCTCAAAAGGCTCAGTCCAATGCTTCAGGCAAAGGATTGAGCCTTTTTGGTTTTAGGAATAAGTAATGCTCAATGTTATAAGCACGATTTTTCTCATATTCTGCAAAGGCTTTTTGGTTATTTTCTAATCAGAAAAGAGCTGGTTCGAATATATCCTTCTGGTGTTTGATACTGTAGCCAATATACGCCTGGTGAAAGATGCTTGACGTTCAGTTGAACAGATTTTTGCAGAAAGTCTGGTCTTCTATTGTCCTCCAGCCAAACTTTGCCTTGAACATCCAGTATCTTGATTTTTATCGCTCCTTCTGTTTCAAATTCTGCATTCAAAAGCTCATTTGCTGGATTTGGGAAAAGTTTTGCCTTGTTCTCCATCCGATTGGATTGCAGACCTGTCACCACATTTTCTGAAAAGAAGTTATCATTTTGCGAATTAAGGTACCATTCTGAGTTGACTGGGTTGCGACTCCAAAATTGCGTTTGAATATTGTTTTGATGGGCATCAAAACTGAAAAAAATCTGATCTGTTTTTTGCCAAATGCCAGACTCCTTCCGCTCAAAAACGACAGAATCCGGCAATCCACCTGGTCCATAAAAGATGGTTGTCCTTTGGGTAGTATCCCAAATGCCCCCATTTTTAGAAAAGTTTAGCTCGATATATTCTTGATTGGCCAAAAAACTGATTTCAGATTTAACAATTGTATCCCAATCAGATATGGCCCAGGTTAAGCCCCAAGCTTGAATTGGAAAGTTATTAGAACCATAAACGATAATAGATTTTGAGCTGTTCTGGTATGTGTTTCCGTCCCAAAGCTGCAATACAGATTCCTTCAGGAGCGAATCTTGCAAGTAGGAAATTGAATACTTATAATAGTTCACCCAGAAACCCTGGGACCAAATTCTAAATATAGATTCAGTATCATATCCATAAGAATTAAATGTGCGGTTTGTTATTGATTGCGGCATCCAATTGCTGCCAGGTGTTTTCTCGTAGGTTTTAGTTTGGTGCATATAGCCCTGGCCATTGTAGAAAGAAGAATCAATAATTTGATCATTCCAACCTGTGGATTGATCTGGCCACCAAAGTACCATTTTCGATATTTTTCCATCAGGATAATGGGAAAATAACCGCCGTTCTGCCAAACTCATCTGACCTGAAGAATTGCTAAGCGTCAAATGGGAGCTATCCATTTTCTGAACCACACTTGCTGTTGATAATGTGATCTTGTTTTTTGCCAGATATTTTTGAAACAGGCTTTGGGCCTCGGACGCATTCGATTTTCCGGGCTGAGCCGAACTCAGAAAACTGAATGCCAGGCAACTAAGAATAAGAGGAATGCAAAAGAGCGTTTTCATTTGTTTATTTTTTTTTACAAAACAAGCGCTTGCAGCTCTTGAAAAACATCCCATAAAAGGGGGATGTATAAATGAAAATGCCCCAGCTCAATGAATTGATTGGGGCATTGTTAAAGGTGCATTTTGAAAGGGTTTGCTATCTCCGGGCTGGGTTTAATATCTGCCTTTACATTGTTTCAGGTGAATTGGTTTTGCAAGGCACGGGCCACTGCCTCACTTTTCGAATTCACTTGAAGTTTTTCGTAAATCTTTTTGATGTGTGAACGAATGGTTTCTAGGGCAATTTCCAGTTCATACGCAATCATTTTATAGCTGTAGCCTTTTATCAACAATCGGAGCACATCAAGTTCCCTGGCTGTCAGCGATTCGATTTCTTTTCTTCTGGAGAAAGGTTTGGCAAAAATTTCCAATACCTGCCGGGCTACAGAAGGCGTCATAGGAGCACCACCATTAACCCCTTCCCGAATGTAATCCAGAATTTTTTCTGGAGGTGTTTTCTTCAATACATACCCGGAAGCTCCATCGCAAATGGCCCTGAAAATCCGGTCGTTGTCATCAAAAACCGTTTGCATCAATATGCTTCCTGAATATCCAGAGTTTCTGATTTGTCTTAACCCGTCCAGGCCATTTACTTCTGGCATGTCTATATCCATAAGCACTATATCCGGGCGCAATGTGCTTACATAGTTGGCCGCATTTTTAGCGGTAGAAAAAAGGCCAACCAATTGCATATCAGGTGCATCGAGCAGCATTTCCCGATAGCTGTCTGCAAAATTTTCGTTGTCTTCAAAAATCAATACCTTTATCATATTCACAACATTTTTAGGTTTGGTGCGGTGTGCAGAACAGGTGGCTCTTTTCAGTTTGAAAGTGAAGTTCCCCAATTCCTTTTGAAATAGCAAGCTTCTCATAATATACTGATTTTTTCAATTCTTGAATAGTCATTTTCGGCTTTCTTGTAGCATGAGATGACTGAACACATTACTTGCATGGCAAACCAAATGAATTATTGCTTTTTCCACTTAATGCTAACCATTTGACGGTTAGGAGCAGAAACCTCCAGCCAATACACCCCAGATTTGAGCTCAGAAACCTGAAGAGTTTGTCGGATATCGTTTTCTGCAAAACTCTCCAGGAGCCATCCTTCAACAGGCATTCCAGATTCTGCTTTCACTTCTACAGACAAATCCGACTTTTCTGGATTGAACAGATGAAGTGATTGATCTCCCAAATCCTGATATACACTTATGACTGGAATTAGACTTTTTGATTCAGCTTCGTTTGCCTGCTTCAGGTATTCTAATGGCTGTTGCGCTGGTTTGTGGTTAACCATTGCCAATGCTTGACCTTGTTTAGCGTGATCCACACCGTTTGCTATCACCAAAGGGTTGTTTGAACTACTTGTAGTTTGGGCAAAAGTGCCAAATTGAAGGAAAAGTAAACTTGCGGAAAGAGCAGCGATCAATTTTGGGGAATTTTTCATGAGTTAAATAACTTTTTGTTCGACAAAGGTCGACGGTTCAATCTCCCCCAGAAATCCCATAAAAGGGTGATGCTCCATCACATAGGCATTTCAACCAAAACCTGGGTTCCTTGCCCTGGTTTTGAAACCATTTCGAAGTTGCCACCAACCTCTACAGCCCTTTGGTGCATGTTTCGTAACCCATTTCCACCAGAAGCATTTCCCGACCTTGCGCCTTCGGCCTTATTCAATAAGTCGAACCCTATGCCATTGTCGCTGATTTTCAACATGAGTTTTCGACCTTCAACCTTCATTTCTATTTCAGCCAAAGTACATTGGCTGTATTTGGCCATGTTGTTTACCGCTTCTTTAAAGATCATGAACATGTTGTTCTTTACTTCCAGGGGAAGGTTGAATTTTTCCAGATCAGGATCAAATCTGATTATAAAGTTGATTTTTTTTGCTTCCAGTATCCCGGCTGCAAACTCCCGCATCCGACTGGCTACCCGGTCGAGCGAATCATTTTCGGGTTTCACACTCCAAATGATATCGCTCATGTTTTCCAAAATCTCTTGTGTCCGTTCCCCAATCTTATTCAAATTTTCGGACAAGCGGTGGCTGTCTTTTTCCTCAAATCGCCTTTTGGCACTTCTGGTTAGCATATTGATGCTGCTCAGGGTTGAGCCAATATCATCGTGCAAATCACGGGAAATACGCATCCGCACTTTCTCCAATTTCAGCAATTGTCGAATACGGTAGCGGTAGAATGCTACAACTGCGCCCACCACCAAGCCCACCAACAAGAGCCTAAACCACCAAGTTTTATAATAAGGCGTTAAGATTGTGAATACCAATTCGGCTGGCTTCAAACTTGAAACTCCAAAGGCAGAAATGGCCTTCACCCGCAAGGTATATTCGCCGGGAGGCAATTGAAAGAATGAAATCTGGTGTTTTTCTCCTAAGCTAATCCATTGGTCATGAAGGCCTTCTACCTGATAGGCATATTGCATTCCTTCAGGTTTGCCATACTCTAAGGCCGAGAACCACACTTCAATCTGGCCAATGTCTGGCGATACCTCAAGGTTTGGCTTTTCTTGAAAGGCTATTTGCTGATTTTCAAGAAAGACATCTGAAATAACCACCGTAGGAGGCTTAGGTTTTAAATCAAATTTCTCTGCTTCAAAAAAGCCCAAACCACTTTGGTGACCGGTTACCAGTTGTCCATTTTGAAGCAAAAAAAGGTGTTCTGGATGGTTGTCAGGAAGTCCCTCCGAGGAGGAAAAATTTCTGAAGGTTTTGCTTTCAGGCTCCCAGAGCGCCAGCCCACCAGAAGTTGCTATCCAAATATTCCCACTTTTGTCGGCCAGAATATGGTTTACCAGGCTACCCGGAAGGCCATTTTGAGCAGAAAATTCATGTATGATCTGCAAATTCTTATCTAATGTCACAATGCCTTCCGATGAGCCTATCCAAATGTTGCCCTCACCGTCTTTAACCATTCCCTGCATATAGTTAAGTAATGTCTTGCCTTTTCGATCGCTGGAAATACGCTCAAAGAGACCAGAGGTTTTCGAAAATCTAACCAATCCCGATTTTTCAGAACTCAATAAATAAGTGGAATTATCCAGCTCCAGGAGGGAATTGAAGGCCAAATCCCAGTCGAATAAATCCCTGAATTGAAAAGGCGTTTCCTGATAAAACCGAAGATCTTTTGAAAATTCCACTAGTCCTTTTCCTCTCACCACGACGAGAAAGTGGCCGTTTTTGAGCCGTAAAAGTTTGTTACATGGAAAATGAAGAAAGGAGACTTTTTTGGAAGCGGGCAACAGCCTGCTGAACATATTGCTTCCATTTTCTTTACGCCAAATGCCATGAAAACCGCAAAACCACAATTCATTTTCAAAATGATAAATGCCATAGCTGTTCACCCAAGGCAGGTTGTTGGAAGCCACTTTTTTCGCATTAAAAACTGAATCAATCCGATTGGTTTTCAGGTTAAAAACATTTAGGTTCTGGTACCAAACATTTACCCAAAGTTTTTCCTTATCCTGAGGATCTATGGCCACACCAGTGAAATAACCTGGGGCGGAAAACCCCAGCATTTTTGATGATAAAGAAGAAAAAGGCTTGGCTTTAAAATCATACTGAACCAAACCTTTTTCACTACACATCCACAAATAGCCATCACCAAAGGCTTGTATCGAATTAATCGAAAATGCCTCTCTATTTCCTGTCTCCCGATTTACCAATGAAAGAGGCCTTAAAACCGGGTCTCTTCTCGAAAAGGTCAGCAAACCTGTATAATCTCCACATGCCCAAAAAGAGTCCGGTTGAATTTCAAATAATTGAAAAAGCGTTTCCTGGCCTCCGATCTGAGTTGATTTTCCTGTTTCTGTTTCAAACAAGGTGGCTCCGGTGGCCCATCGGGTAAACCATAATGCTTTTCTGGAGTCGTTAAAAATAGAAAGTCCTGCCGCAGTTGGCTCTGGCAAGGGAAGTCTTTTGAAAACATTCGCCTCCCGATCGAAGCGAAAAGTTCCTTCGATGGTTCCTGCATACATTCGCCCCCTTGCATCTTTTCCAATAGATTTAATGAGTCTTCCCTTGTAAGGCTTTTCGAGGAAATACTGCTTTACAGCATTCCTTTTTGCATGTAAGCAATTGATTCCATCGTAGTCGGAAAACCAAACCTGGTCGCCATCAATGAAAAATGCAGGTTCCATGGAATAAAGCTTTTTCAAACTGCTCATCCATGGAAAATGGAAACGTTTGAACCTATTTTCGGCGATAGAATATTGACAAAGGCCCTTGGTGGTCAAAATCCAAAGGTTTCCAAATCGGTCCTCACCCAATCCTACTATCGTATTGCCAATCAAGGAGTTGGTGTCGGCAGGATTGTTTCGATAAACCTTGAAATGGCGGCCATCAAACCGATTTAGGCCATCGTTGGTGGCCAGCCAAAGAAATCCGTTCCTATCTTTCAGACAAGTTTTAACATTGGGAGCGCTTAAGCCTTGTTCAATAGAAAAACGTTTTACAACCAAAGGCTTTTCGGCTCTACTCCTAAAAAAGGGGACAAGGAGCAAAACCAAACCAACCAGGATTTTAAGATGCCAGGAAGTCAAGCCGGTACACAAATGAAATATTGGAATGAGTTTGGGAATGAAATATAAAAATAATGCCGGAAGAAATTTCCAGCGTACAAATATTGCTTTGGAATTTCAATTTTAACCACATTCTTCATTTTCCAAAACTACGACCGCAAGAATAGCTCAAAGCAATCGGGACTGTATCTGCCCAACAAATCCGCAAATAGAACAATATGCACCTGTGGACTTATTATTCTAATCAGTCTTTTTTGAACAAGCTATTGAAGGCTAGAAACTTGAAGTTGAGTTCCAACTTTTTACTTCTTTCATTCCCCCACCATCACTGAAGCACCCAAAAAATACAGATTCGGATACTTGGCTTTGAGTTATTTCTGGGCTTTGAGGAAGGCGGAGCGTTTGGTGTTGCCTGCGGTCGGTGCCTTTGGCCAGCGGTCGGTGCCTTTGGCCAGACCGCTTTTTGAACTCCTTTCGCAGTCTGGCGTGCCGCACCGACGGCTTCAGAACCCAACTCTCCCTTTGGTTTGCCCTACTTTCGCCGTCTGGCGTGCCGCACCGACGGCTTCACTCAAATTTCACTCCTTTCACCAGCGGTCGGTGCCTTTGGCCAGACCGCTTTGTGGACTCCTAAAGCTTTCTTGAAGGCTATGGCCTCCGGTCGGAGCCTTTGGCGAGTCCGGTGTTTGAACTCCTA
>JBBRCC010000023.1:0-47279 GCA_038205175.1 Cytophagales bacterium
CATTTCTTTGGCCGGATAGCTTAGGCTCGCCACTTGCCTCCCTTGGTTGTTGAGCAAGGTGAACCGCTCACCCGGTTGCAGGCCTTGCAGGTGTAGCCTGTCTCTGGCCGGGTTGGGATACAGGCGCCAGTTGGGGTTGACTGTTTGCCGTTTGGGCTTTGTATGGGCAACAATGCGAGTAATGCCCAGACTATCTAAAATTGTAGATAATGGGATGTAGAAAATGGTGTTTCGGGTGTCTATGGGAGCACAAATGGTATCAGGGTAAACAACTCCACCCCGATCGACGTTAACCCTGTTTCTAGTGCAACTGCTAGCCTCCATAAATAAGGTGTCGTTGAGTACGGTAAAAGACCGTATATTCAAGATCGTTGTATCGTTATTTGCCGAGCCATTCATGATTCGCCCTGCAAAGTTGGATCGGTCATACGATGGCCTGGCTATGTTGTACACCCTGGCATCTGCGCCCAAGTGACTAAACACCACAAGCGGGGTTCGCCTAGCTTCCAAACCACCAGGGATCCATGGGGCGGTAGATGCCATGCCTTCTATCAACGCAAATTGCCCTCCGAACCAAAGGCTAGGGTGGCCAAAACCCAAATAATTAAATAATCGCAGAAAAATTGGCTCGTAAATGGACGTAACAGCGTTGGGTTTGTAGATATGCAGCCCTTCAGAATATTCTGGAACAGTTGGAACTTGCGCATCCAAATTCACCAATGTGTCGCCTACCCAATGAAACTGATCCGTTCTGAAACTAGATTGAAAATTAATTCGCCCATTGCCGGGAATTGGGCAACTGGCGTTTCTGACCAATCGGTACCCAAAAGATGGGAAATAAGCAGTATCACCGATAACAACCTGGTCGTTGGAGGGTAAACTACTATACCAGAACGTAGGGCAATGCCTTACCCAAGTATTGCCCCGTAGCTTGTAGAGTTGGGTGCTATCCCAATTAATATATTCATTGGTGCGGATATCAACCCGGGCAAACAAAGTATCGCCAAGTTGAAGCAAACGATAAATGCGCCCTGTAAGATTGAAGGTGATTCGCTCTAATGTAAAATCCTCATTGATTTTATAGATTTGGGTGTGGGGAATGACTAAACGAGAACAATTAATCGAGACGCCACACATGGCATTTCCCCGCCCTCCGGACAAAAAATATGTACCCGATGGTAGCTTTACCACTTTGGCAGAATTACTTTCAATGGGTGAGCCCGGAGGTAGAATTTGGCTAGAAACCACTCTACCGTTTCTTATGAACCCAAGGGTCCGCTCTAAAGTCGCAGAATTAAAGCAAACAACCATAAGCGCATTATGTGCCTGTCCGTTCATTATTCTCACATGCATGGTTGGTTCATTGAATAGTTGATACACCGGCTCGTATTCCCTGGCAACAAATTGAGCTAAGCCAAATTGGCCGTTCAATATAGTCAAACAAAGTATAATTAGCTTTTTCATGGTACTTAGGGGTTTACAGTTGATTTCATGTACAAGGGATCGTTTGTTGGGACAGAAGAAACCAAAGCCTGTAAATTATCTACCCACAGGTAAAATGAGAATCGAGTCCCTTGGCTATAATAACCTGGATTAAAATAGTCAGGCCATAGCAACAGGTGGGTTTCCCTTATCTTGTGTAACTGGGCTTTTTGCCAGGTAAACCATTCATCGTCGTTTAGTTTAAACTGCTTTTGCCAACTCAAACGATATTCACCCTGAGCCAAGAGGTTGAATTGCAACTCGTTGCCAATGTTAAAAAAGTACCTTTCAGACAATTCATTAGGTTGCCGGTACCCACTATTCGGAGCTACATTGTACCCATTGTTTCGATTCGGAAAGGAACGTAAATCCGGCAAATCGGATGGGTTGCCATTGAAGTAAGTTGCCGGAAATGGGTAGAAACTGGTTCCCATTTCATTGATGGCGTATAGATTGGCTCTTATAATTTGATTTCCTGAAATAAGGTTAAAATTGTTTGGCGAATAATGCACATTGGCGGGAAATTGGTATTGGTTTTGATCCCAACCTGGGTATGTCCCAAATCCTAGTGCATCTGCTCCCATCCCGTGCAGGCCTATTCTGGCACCCTGAAGTTGATTATTGGCTATGATGTTGTAGTGGCTACTGCCATAAAACAAAATCCCGTTGGCATCCGCACCAAAATCATGAAAAAAACGCCAACGCCGGTGGTTCAGATACAGGGTTTGGTTGGTAGGATTGGGATCTGCGAAACCACTAGTTGCATTTGGCTTCGTTACGTTGTTCCGCTGGTTATTGTTCAGGTTAAAGTTTTGGGTTCTGTATTCATTGAAGTAAATCTGGTTGTTGGCGATCTGGTTAAAACCAAAGATGAATTGCATTGAAATCTCTGCACCAACCAATTGATCGGAATTATGGTGAAGATAAGATGCCTGAGCAACTTCATCTGTAGAGCTACCCTTAAAGTAACAATCTGGAATACTTCCAGGATGGTTTGCATTTACGCCAGATTGAAATCGTTCAGGGAAATATTCTAAGTCGAGCCAGCCGTGAGCATAATCATCACCTAGATTTTCTGCCTTTGGAAAAGCATTGATGTTTTCTGTGCGGCCTGCATTCAAAATTCTAAAACTGTGGCCTTCAGGGTTTGATTGATGTTCCCACTGGATACCGCCTCCACTGGTCAAAGTACAAAATGCATTGCCAGAGGCTAGGTACCTTTGAAACATGAAGTTAAAGTAGGCCAACAATGCCTTTCTGTTTGATATTAGCATGGCCTCTTTTTCCACTGGAGTTTGGAAATTGACTTCTGTATTCCCGTAGTTTATTCCTTTTGATAACAAATGGTTTCCATCCTGAAGTTGAAAATATACCCTTAAAGGATTGTTGATGGTGGTTTCGGGTTCACCATTTAGCACAGTTTGAATGGGTGCTATTCCAACAATTTTTCCTTTGAAGATATTTGTGCCATTTAGCACGAGAAATCCTCGAGGCTTAATTTGCTCTGCTTCACTTAAGTCTGGCTCAATCGCTTTAAAAGTAACGAGCGAAGAAGTACCATGCCCACTGTCAAAGCTGATGGATTCGGCAAAAACATCCTCAATGTAATTGTGGCTGATGGTATTGTAGAGTACAGAAGTTCGGGCATAGGCCTTGTTCATGAGAAAGATAATGCCGGAAAGTAGATTTTTCAACCTGTTTCTTTCAAAACGGCTGCGCACAGCACCAGAAATGAACATGGCTGTTTCAAGGCCTTCAAAATGATTTTCAGCCACTATGGCATCTTCAAATACGGTACAGTTGATGCCTATTCCTTTGCGCACAGGGGTAGTATAGTCAGCATATTTTAACTCATTAAAGCCAAGTGGATTGGTGTTTACAAATTTGCACCCTTCTATCCGAGGTTGTTGCACCGGCCGCATATACTCTCTCACCAGTCCCGAAAAATAAGTATCATTAACTTTTATATTACCGCTAAGGTCGAGGCAACGAGTAGGCCATTGGTTGAAAATTGCGCCATTTTTAGACACATCATTGTGTGCAGTCCCCTCTGGATAATAGTTTCTTGGCCTGTATGACTTTATTGGAGCCCAATCTTGAGTAACTACAAACTCACAATTTAAAATATGACAAGACGAGGCTTCGAGAGGGTTATTATCCACATCAGTATCCTGGTTTCTTAACACCAGCCCCACGTCAATAAACTGAATACCCTGCACCAAGGCTACGTTGGTCAATTCAAAGTACAGGTGTTTGCCAAAGTCGTCTCTGCGAAGGTGACTTTCCGTATCAGGTTCGTAGGAATATGTGAATGAGGTACTTTCAATTGTAGCACCTGGTTCGCCTATGATGCGAAGACCGGTGAGGTGACCAAAGGCTACCGTAGAACCCATTGCCTCGCCCGGCACCATGATTTGGCTCGGAGAAATGAGTTTGATATTTGCGTTATCAAATCCATTTAAATGCTTGGCAACTAAATCCCGTCCTATTTGGCCTGTCTCAACTTCAGGTAAATTTGGATCATTGTTATGGCTAAATGAGCCACAAACGTAGTAGCTCTTATTTGCCAATGAAAGCGTTTTTGAGTAAGTATGAAGAGAAGCAAAAAACATGGCATATTTTAGTGCGAAAATGTCATCGACATAAGACCAATCCCCCACAGCACCAAACCATTCCGGGTAAGTTTCTTTGCATCGCACTTGCCCAAAAATATTGTATACAGAAAGGTTTTTAACAGCATTGTTTACCGTAGGCTTATTCTCACTAAATCGTCCTTCGGCATAATTTGCCCAATAGTCAGTATGCAACAAAATGGGATAGCGACCTGCAATAAGCTCACATCCGTTAAAGCCAATGCTTCCTCCACTAAAAAAAATGGTTGCACCTGGCTCAAATTCGAGGGTGATGTTTGGACTGAGCAATAATGGACTAGTAAGGTTATACAAACCATAAGACACCGATTGGAACAAGATTTTCATGTTGATATGTTCTCCAAATTGTTCTTTGATTTTATTTATTCCGTTGGTTACGTAAACGCCTACATCATCATTTGATGGCAAAGGCCATACCAGCAAAGTAGGTATGAGGCTATTAGTTGCGGAGCCTTGTGATAAAAACCAACGGTATTTTATGCCACCTTCTTGTATGGTGAGTAACTCTGGGGGGGGGGGGGGGGGTAACTGAATAGGGCGAAACAAAGCTTTATGCTTTATTCAAATGCTGATAAAGATGTGAGTACGACACTTTGTTATCCATAATAGTACTTGATTAAAGTCTATGGCAAATATAAATAGAAATGATAATGAAAATCAAACTATTCTTACGATAATTTTTTATACCGGGCCGTGATTTGACTTAAACAATCATATCATATTGGTATTTCACCTAACCGAACAAGTAACTGGCGCCAATCAACTCATGCTTTTCGACAACTCAGCCAAGCTCGAACCCCTCTACCAAGCCATGGATTATTTGAAAAAAAGGTATGGAAAGCAAACGGTGCAGCGGGCGGTGGCAGTGGGGAATAAGGCGGCGTAGGGCCGGAAAAATACTTCTTACTCTACCACCACCTTTTCCGTTTTCACACCAGATTTACCATACCACACCCCCACATCCATACCTCTAGGCAAGTGGTTAATAGCCATTTCTTTGACTGGAAAGCTTAGGCCGCCCACTTGCCTGCCCTGGCTGTTTGAGCAAGGTGAACCGCTCGCCCGGTTGCAGGCCTTGCAGGTGTAGGCTGTCTCTGGCCGGGTTGGGATACAGGCGCCAGTTGGGGTTTATGGTTTGAAGCTTAGGCTTGGTTTGGGCAATAATGCGGGTAATGCCCAGACTATCTAAAATTGTAGATACCGGGATGTAGAAAATGGAGTTTCGGGTTTCCGTATAATTGCATTGCACATGCCACATTGGGCTTTCCAAAAAGCGAGTCCGGCAAATCAGATAGCCACCAAACAAATCCTAAGCCTGGTTCACAGCCAATTGTACTACATCTTCATTCTCCAACTAAGTTAGGTTTCTATAATTATTAGAGTTATTATTTCTAATATTATTGGTATTTTTGTCCCCTGATTATAGCTATCGGGGCGTAAATTGAATAAATGATGTACCTCAACTGCCACAGCCATTTTAGTTTGCACTACGGCACCCTGTCGGTAGATCAGCTATGCGATGAAGCCATAGCTCGTGGCATTGGCACATTGGCCTTAACAGACATTAACAACACATCTTCCACTTTCGACTTTGTGCAAACATGCCAGCAAAAAGGCCTCAAACCGGTAGTTGGTGTAGAAATACGCAATGGAGATAGGCTCATGTACCTCTGCTTGGCTAAAAACCATGAAGGCTTTGCCGAAATCAACAAGATGCTATCCGATCATGCCTTATCAAACATACTTTTCCCAGACTTAGCCCCCGCTTTCAAACAGGTGTTTGTAGTATATGCTTTTACCCGTTGCCAACAGCTTGCACCGCTATCTGTAAACGAGTGGATTGGTGTGCGGCCATCTGAATTAAACAAGCTGTTGTTGCTACCTCCAAATGTACGCAACACCTTCAAATGGGTAGCATGGCAGCCTGTTACTTTCATAGACAAAAAGGGCTACAACCTTCATCGCCTGCTACGCTGCATACAACTCAATAAGCTGCTCAGCAAACTACAGCCTACTGAGCATGCCAGCGCAGAGGAACAATTTCCCCATCCTCAACAGCTTCAAAGCTGGTACGCCGCCTATCCGCAATTGCTAAAAAACGCCCAATGGCTATTGCAGGAATGTAGTTTTAAATTTGACTTTGACACCCCAAAAAATAAAGCTGTATTTACTGCCTCGCCTACCGACGACCGCATGCTGCTCGAAAAACTAAGCCTCGACGGCCTGCGAAACCGATATGGCGCCGGGCACAAACTGGCCAGACAGCGGGTGGATAAGGAGCTTAAAATTATATTTGAACTTAATTTTAGCGCCTATTTTCTCATCACCTGGGACATCATCAGGTATGCCAGTTCCAGAGGCTTCCATCACATTGGGCGTGGCTCCGGGGCCAACTCCATCGTGGCCTTTTGCATGGGCATCACCGATGTAGATCCTATTGAGCTGGATTTGTATTTCGAGCGCTTCATCAATCCGCACCGAACATCCCCACCCGATTTCGACATCGACTTTAGCTGGGATGAGCGAGATGAAATTCAGGACTATATTTTCAAGCGCTATGGCAACGAGCACGTGGCACTTATTGCCACCTACAACACCTTCAAAGGCAAATCTATCGTGCGTGAGCTAGGCAAAGTGTTTGGCCTGCCTAAACAGGAAATCGACAGCTTGATAGACACCCCTCAAAAGTTTGAAGGCACCGACATCATGCGCTGGATCAACATCTATGGAACCATGATGGAAAATTTCCCCAACTACTTGTCCATTCATGCCGGGGGAGTATTGATTTCTGAAAAACCTATTTATTACTATAGCTCACTCAATCCCATGCCCAAGGGTTTTCCCACCACGCAGTTCGATATGTATGTAGCCGAGGAAATCGGATTTGCCAAGTTCGATATATTGTCACAGCGTGGCTTGGGCCATATTAAAGACAGTGTAGACATCATTAAGCGAAACCGACACGTAAGCATAGATGTACATGCCATTCAAAACTTTAAGCAAGACAAGCTCATTCGTGAGCAAATGGAAAAGGGCGAAACCTTGGGTTGTTTTTACATAGAGTCGCCTGCAATGCGCCAACTCATTCGCAAGCTCAACTGCAACAACTACATTACCCTTGTGGCAGCCAGTTCCATCATAAGGCCAGGTGTTTCGAAAAGCGGCATGATGAAAGCCTATATTCAACGCTACCACAATCCCAACGGATTTGAATACATACACCCAGATATGAAACCGCTGCTGGAAGAAACTTATGGTGTGATGGTATATCAGGAAGATGTGATCAAGGTGGCACACCACTTTGCAGGCCTGAGCCTGGCTGAAGCCGATGTACTGCGCAGGGCCATGTCGGGCAAGTACAGGGCCAAGTCGGAGTTCCTTAAAATTCGAGATAAGTTTTTTTCCAACTGCCATGAAAAAAGCTATGCACCCGAAATAGCCACTGAAGTGTGGCGGCAGATAGAAAGCTTTTCGGGATATTCTTTCTCCAAAGCACACTCAGCCAGTTTTGCTGTAGAAAGCTACCAAAGTCTGTTTATCAAAACTTACTATCCACTTGAGTTTATGGTGGCGGTGATCAACAACTTTGGAGGCTTTTATCGCACAGAAATTTACGTGCACGAGGCAAGGCGATATGGAGCAAAGGTAGAAGCGCCCTGTGTGAACCACAGTGAATATCTGACCAGCATTGCAGAAAAAACCATCTACCTGGGCTTTGTGCATCTGAAAAACCTTGAAAGCAAAATCGCTAACCAAATTGTGCAGGAGCGAAAAACCAAAGGCCCTTTTACAAGCGTGCATGATTTTTTAACCCGGGCGGCAATTGGCTTGGAGCAACTTATTGTGCTTATTAAAATCAATGCGTTTCGGTTCACCGGCATGAGTAAAAAAGAATTGCTTTGGGAAGCCCATCTACTCTTTCATAGCCAATCAAAAACCGTACTGCCTTCATCTCTTTTTGACCATCAACATGCTAGCCAAAATTTAGACTTTAGCCAACTAACTGGCGACATGCCGATTGAAAATGCCTATGATCAGATTGAAATTTTAGGCTTTCCGCTCATTTCGCCTTTTGACATGGCAGATTGGAAGTCACAAACCAAGCCAGAGTTGTTTACTAGGCATCTCTTTCAAAACATTGGCAAACAGGTCGTCATCCATGGTTATCTTATTTGCGTCAAACCTGTTCGAACCGTAAAACAAGAGAATATGGCCTTCACCACTTTCATAGACAAAGAGGGTGCTTTTTTCGATGCTATACACTTTCCGCCCGAGCTAAAACGATATCCACTAAAGGGAACAGGGGTATATAAAATTACGGGGAAAGTGGTGGAAGAATTTGGCTGCGTTAATGTGGAAGTAAGCCAGTTCAAGAAAATGCCGATCCTACCAGACCCCAGAGCAGTAAACTAAAAAAGCCGGAACTAAATCCGGCTTTTTGTTAGCAAACTAAAGTAAATTTTTATTGTTTGGCAGCTTCAGCGACTCCTATTCGGGTCATGAAGTCTTTCAATACCTCTTGGTAAGCTACTACTTCCGGTTCGGCGATAGAAGCCAACTGGTAGTATTTCATAGCTTCAAGATATAAGTGGTTCTGCTCTAGATAGGTTGCAACCAAGATGTTGGTTATTGCGCCACCTTCCCTATTTTCCTCTTTAATTTTGGCAATGTCAGCATTGATGCGTGTATCATCTTCAGCACTTACCACTTTCAACAAGTACTCTGGAGATTTCTGACGTGGATCATCTTTACTTTTAACCTGGCAAATAATGGCTTTGGTGTTCGATGCTTTATACTTGGCCAAATCAACATCTAGTTTATTTGTGGTTGTTTCAAACACACCTAGCTTTTCATTGAACAGATTTGTAAGTGTTACCACATAAGATTTAGTATTTGTTGCAGGTTCCCAATTTAGAGCCACTACATCCCATCTAACTTCAGAAGTACCTGGAATTTTGATTTTAATGGGTGATGGCACTACGCTTCGTTCTACCGAACCCGTTACTTCCATGTACTTACGGTGATTCTTGTTGATATCCTCTTCTTCAGCTTTAGTCAACTCACCAGCAACATAGTTAGCATATTTTTTGCTGATTGACTGGGTGGATTGGTTGCTGAGTTTAGAGGAAAGGATATTTACATCATACACCCCAGGAGATTTCAGCTCCAGGCTGCGACCAGACTTGTGAACAAGCCCAACATAACCTTTCTGATTGATTGTGATCATATCGCCGTTGTAAAGACGCTGACCAGCAGAGGCAGGGGCTTCGCTGCTTGCACCCTTTTTAGATACTTCGCCGCTTACGGCAAGAATTTTGAAAGCCATTTCTCCCGACTGAGCAAACGAGCCGAAAGAACCAAGGACTAGAAGGGAAGATATAAGTTGCGTTTTCATTTTCTTTTCAACAGTTTAAGAACAATTTTTTTCGTTTTGATTGGAATATTCAGGAGCACTCCTGTGTAGACTTCAAGCAAATCTCCACTCAAAAGTACTGCAGTTATGCCTAAATTCAATTCAATTTTTAGACTTTTTTCCTGATAAATGAGTACAACGACGAACAACAGAAATATGGTTTCACCTAACTGCACAAATTTAACAATAAGATCGTACCAGCTTGGCAGATAGTCATGCACGTAGTAGAACATCACCACATTCACAAAGCAAAGAAGCACACCGAGCACAATTCCAAAATAATCAGGCCATTCGTCGATGAAGGTTTGGCGCTTAATCATGGTTACAATGTTAGCATGCACCACTATACCAAACATATCTGGATAAGTTTTACCTACATACTTTTTATTCAAAGGGGTAAAAAATTTATCCAGAACTGTATTTTCTTCCTGACTAAAGCTTTCGCCCATAAATCCCATCAAAACAATCTTATCTTTTAAAACGATATCTATGGGCTGATCATCAAGCAAATCTTTTGCGTCGAGACAAAAGTATTTTTGTTTGTTGCCTGTATAGTTGATGATTTCATTATCCTTATTCCTATTCAGAAATGCTTCTGCTTTATCAGGATAGGCAACTTTTGCAATTGCAACTGCAAACGCATATTCTGTTGAGTCCTTTATTTTCTCTTGGGGGCTAACAATTCTTGCCGATTTAAAACTTTCCCTGCCTTCAGTTACCAAATTGGCAAAACCAGTTTTTGCATACTGGTTAAAATAGGGATGTGATGTTTGAAGCTCGTCGAAGTAGTCTTTTTCTTCCAAATAATCAAATGCCTGACTTACTAGAATTAGATTCTTTGTTTTGCTTAATGCTTCTGACAATAGGGTATCGCCTTTCTGGTCTTTCAATTTTCTAAAAAAAGCATCGATAGCTACGAGTTTGGGTCCCTGTTCATTTATTCTGTTTAATTGAGCGGCAACTTCAGCCCTGTTATTAGTTCCTATGTTTACAATAACGATGTTGGTATCTGGTGCAGGTTCATCTCTAATACTTCTGGAATAAATAACATCGGTGATTACAAAATCGCTGATTGTTTCTTCGAGTGGGTTCAAAAACTCGAAATTGTAAGGCAATATAGAAACCACCCACATAAAGGCAAAGATGAAAACAGTACATAATACATGGTTAAGTTTGACAATTGAAACCAACCATCTGAAAGGAAATAACAACCAATCCACAACCCATTTCATTTTGCCTGTAAATAAAAAAGCGTCTTTCGACGCTTTTGGGTTAGAATCCCCGGGAAGCTAAAATTACTGCCACGCAGCCTCTGGCATCTTCATCCGCCGATTTTGGGGTAACGAACTCTACAAAATAGTCGTCCGACTTTTTGGGCATGAAAGTAAAATGATCTTCCATCATGTTTTCCTTGTTTGTCCAAACCAGGAAACGGTTTCTAGTTACTATATTAATGGTAACAGGACCGTCGAAGCCATCGGTGAAAAAGTACAATCTGTACTTTTGGTTAGCATATAAAGTAACAGGAATGCGAGCAGTTTCTCCCGTAAAAATATAGCCCGATGCTACACCTTCAAACATATAAGGCTCAACCTTATTTTTATACTCTTTCTTTATCTGCTTGAGTTTACATTGCTGGGCAGACAGATGACTGTTGGCTATAAAAGTGATAGCGACAACGCTTAAAAAATGAATTATTAACTTTTTCATTAGACTCTTTTCTTAGTTAGGATTTAACTCTTTGTTGCAACAACTTTACTTCGAATTTTTTCTACGAGATCGACGATGGATTTGAGCTCATCTTTATTCAAATCGTAAACGCCCGCCATAGTTTCAGTATCAGGGGTTTTCTGCCCTTTCTCCAAAGCCTTTTGAACTGTCTCCAAATCTGAGACCAAAGTTCCAAAATCAGCATGTTCGGTATGTGAGTTCATCATAGAAATCAAGTGTGAGAGCGAAAGTCTTTGATCGCCAATCAATGAAATGATTTCTCTTTTTCCGGTTTGGGCAGCTAGGTTTGAGCTTATATACACAGCTTCGAGCCAACCAGCCGACATAGAAATAAGAAGTACGTCAAGTTTGTCATTGTCTTTCAGAAACACATCTGTCTCTGTAAACAAATCGTTAATGAGCGTTTTCACTGAATCTATATCTTCCATATTGGATTCAAAACGTGAAAGTGTGTTGTTGGCTTCATAGATTTGCTCAATACCCAACTGCTGCGCCAGGTATTTGCCAGCTTTCATAAAATTAACCGATTGCTGGGTTTGATTATTGATAGCAGAGTAGGCCAAATCAACACTGTAAACACCAAGCATATATGCTTGATCGTAGGGTTTTTCGAAAGTGGTGTGTTTGGAAACATCAGCCACAACAGTAGCATTGTAATTTACCCCTGCATTTTTAAACATCATGGCAACCCGCAAATGGGATGGAAGGATGTGCATAAAATTGTCAAGGTCTTTTTTGGTTACGGTGTCAGCGTGAATTTTATCCACATCCACATCATCAACCTTGGCAGATTCTTTTCCACCACCACAAGCTAAAAGCAATGTAAGTGGCGCTACCAATACGTATTTGAAATAATTCATTTTTGATTTTCTCATTATTTGGCACAAAAAAAGGAAGTTTTCCTCCAATATTAAAACTTTCCCTTTTTGTTGAACCCCGAATAAAGTAAAAACCTGTGCAACAAATTCCAATAAAGGGTGGCATAAAGTAGCAAAGACATGGCGTGAACAACCAAAATATTGAAAATCCAGGTAGGAATAGCTACGCCAAGAAAGTATTTAATTGGAGTAAAAAAATGTGCATTTAATGAAAAATACCTGTCGTTGGGTTCTCTGTAAACAGGATCTGCCTTGACTTCAAGCTTATCTTTATAAACCACAACACTTTCTCCTTCTTGAAATGATGCTTTATTTCTTACCAGGTCTTCGAGGTATTGATTGTGGTATTTTTCCTTTTCTTGGTTCAAATCATTGTTGTTCAAAAGACTTTGGTCATTAAAAGTCTTTTTAGCTTTATCTGCATTCGAGGATTGCTGCTTGTAGTATTTTTCAATAAAGAGCAGGTGTTTACTCAAGTTGTAATCCGTGATGAGGTTGAATTTTTCCGGCATAAGCTTGCCACTCTCATTAAAAGCCAATGTGGGTTTAGTAAGCCCTTCGGTTTCGATCTCATTTTTTAGTACTGCCAAAAGCTTTTTATATTTCTTTTTGTCATAGCTTATCTCTGCATTTTTCTTATTCAGCTCGGCTTCCACTTCATTCAACAAGTTTTCAAGCTTTTGGCGCCAAAGATCTTTGTAGCCTGCTTCTGCCTTTGCTTTATTTACATCATATAACTTACTTCCATATTTGTTTGCGGTGAACTGCATCACCATTAGACCTTCGTAGGCCCACCGAGCCGACATCAATTGTGCTAAAAAAGGCACTTTGCCAGGTTTAGCCAAAAGCGGGTTGATGTTGTCATAATCTACAATGATTCCACCAAGTATCATTTGAGGAATGAGTAGCAATGGAATGGTGATGTATATCTGAACTACTGACTTGAAGCCCGAAGAAATATTGAGGCCAAGCATGTTCGAAAACATTGAACATGAAAATAATATCAGAAAACACTGAAAATCAAGCCCTTTTAATCCAATGATCGCATTGCCTGTCAAGGTAAAAATTCCTGCTTGATAGGTTGAAACCAAGGCCAAAACAGCTATTTTAGCCAGTAGATAACTGCTCCTCGACAAGTTCAAAAACTTCTCTCTTGCTAAAATTTTGGCATCATTGAATATTTCGTCTGCACTCACAATTAAACCCATAAACAGGCAAATGATGATGCTGATGAACAGATAAGCAGGAACATTTACGTTGTGGAAAAACTTGTAGGTACTTTCAACACTTTGATCGATTGGATAGTACCGCACAACGCCAGCCAAAATAATAGCCAAAACCGGTGCTACAACCATATTTATGGCCAGATATGCTTTACTCTTCCATTTCGACAATACATCCCTTTGAAAGAAAACACTTAACTGCTTGAGCCAGCTTGGTCTATTGTAAAATTTAGAAATGGGGTCGAGCACTTCATCAGTGTGCTTCGCTTTTTGCTCATTAAATTTCAGATATCGCTGGTGCCACCTTTTGGGGCTCAGCTTCCTTTCGTTGGTCGGATTTCCAAATTCATCGATTACTTTATTTTCAATAATATTGAAAATAACCTCTGGATTTACATTGCCGCATTTTTCACAAGCCCCGGCATCACTGTTGATGTGGTTTGCCTGGGTTTTAAAATAAGTTACCGCTTCAACTGGATTTCCAAAGAAAATGGGATATCCATCGACGTCAAGAATGAGAAGCTCATCAAATATTTTAAAAATGTCTGAAGATGGCTGATGGATTACTGAAAATACAATTTTACCCGATTGGGTCAGATCGTAAAGCAAATCCATGATTTTCTCTGAATCCCTGGATGACAAACCAGAAGTAGGTTCGTCTACGAAAAGCACAGTAGGTTCACGAATGAGCTCAAGAGCTATATTTAGTCTCTTTCTTTGACCACCACTAATGCCATTGTTTAGCACTGTTCCGACTCTGTTGTCTTTCTTTTCGAGAATGCCAACATCGTCGAGGGTTTTCAGCACCATGGCACCCAATTCTTCATCTGTCTTGTCTCCGTAGGTGAGTTTGGCGGCAAAAAACAAGTTTTCATAAACCGTTAATGGCTCCACCAGCAAATCGTCCTGAGGCACAAATCCAATCAGCCCTTTTATATCGCCTTCTTGCTGGTGAATGGATTTTCCATTGATTTTTACTGAACCTGACTTAGGCTTAATCGTTCCATTCATCACGTTGAGCAGGGTGGATTTGCCCGAGCCACTTGCACCCATAATGGCCACCATACTACCTTGATGTACGTGAAAATTGATGTCATGCAAGCCAGCATTGCCATCGTCGTATCGAAAGTTGACCTGATTTACCTCAAGCAAAACAGGCTCATGATCTTGAATTGACCTGAATTGCTTAATTACCTGAGAAAAATAAACAGCACTATGGTTCTCAATTTTGATAACAGAACCCTTTGTGAAAGCATAGCATTCGCCAGTTTTGAGAAGTTCACCGTTCAAAAATGCATTTCCGCCTTGGTTGATTAGTTTAAGGAAGTAGTATTCATAGTTCCCGATTTTTTTCACCACTAAAGTGGAATTCGAGTGGCTTTCAATGATTTTATTTACACCTGGAACGAGCTGATTACCAATCACCAATGATTGGCTGAGTTGCTGTCCATCGGCACCTCTAAATTGAACAAAATCAATAATGTCCTGTCTATCTTCATTCGAAAAGTGAAAACAGTCGCAAATGATGTCGAGATACCTATGTTCGGTTTCTGAAAAAATTGAATCTGCAAAAATCAACTCGTTGATTTTGAGAACTGTTACAACCTTTTGTTGTACGTCGAGCTCTTGATTTATTTCTTTGCAAATCTTGGTAAGCTCGTTTTCATCAGGATTTAAGCTTATGAGATAGTCCTCAAATTTCTGATAATTACTTTCAAAAACCCTGTCGCTGAAGTGTTCGTGAAGGTAGCTTTTGATGACATTCCTTTCGCTTTCTTCAAAGCCGTCGGCCTTTGCCACGATGGCAAATATTTTAGAAATGGCATTTAGAACTTTTACATTCATAGCGCTTTTGGCTTTTCAAACACAAAATACCCCCCAGTTTGGTAAACAGGCAAATCGGGCTTAAAGCTAACTCCCAAAAAAGCTGGAATAGTTGATTTGTCTGTAACAATATACTTTATGTGCCCGGAAAGTAAATAAGTCTTGCAGGCAACTACTAATTCTGTTTGAGGAGCAGCCCGAAAAATCTGTTCCATCACATCTCGCTGTGGAACCAACACCAAAGAAGGTGCCAGGTTGGTAAAATGATCCTCCCATTGCCTGGAAATCAGGCAAAGTACAGACTGATTGACGGCCTGATTTTGTTTTAACCATCCAGCTATTTCCTGCTGACTATTAAATTGTTTTTTAAGTTCTGATTGATTGCCTAAAAAAATAGAAACCAATTCTCTTGATGTACTAACTCCTTTAAAAACAAGCAAAAAAACAAATAAAACAAGAAAGGCAAGTTTGGGCAACTTTTCAACCAATGGTTCAATTAGTACACTTGAGGCAAGAAACGAAAACACCAAAAGTTCGTTAAAGTAGTTGATGCCAGAGCCATATTTCAAAGAAAACAACCCGGGAAATAGCGTGTACACAAACAAGAAAGAGCCCATTAAAATAGCTGATTTTGGCATTGTTTCGGTAAGCTTTACAACCCCAAGCACTGCCAAGAGCAATATGAGCGCCAAATAGCTAAAGTAATTTTGAAAAACGGATAAAAACCATGACAAACTCAAGCCATTTTTTAGCCCGTCGACGAGGTTAAAAACCGCAAATGGATGAGTGACTAAAAGGCCCGCTAACAAAATGGAAAAGCCTAAGGCGATAATGAAAGTCTTCACCCATTCTACAGCAGCAGAACGGTTGAAAATATGATAAATAAAAATTGGAAAAAACGCAATGAGTCCGTCCTGTTTAGTGAGAAAGGCCGCTGATGAAAAGAAAAATGCAATGAGCTGCCAGTAAAGCTTTTCGGTATTTACAAATCGCAAAGCGGCATAAAAACTCAACAAAGTGAACGCAGCTTTTAGCGCATCTGGCCGACCGCTGATAAAATTTTGCCCGAGCACTAAAAATGCCAGAACCGCAACAAAAAATGCTGCTGTATATGAGATTTTAAAGGTTCTAAATCCAATAATATATACACCAGAAGCTATGCCGAGCAAAAGGAAAAAATTTACAAACCTGGAAAGTTGAATGATACCTCTACTGTTGTCGCCAACAATACCAAAAATAAAGGTTAAAATGGAAATGATATAATAGTAGAAAGGTCCATACTGAGTGATGGAAAAAGGTGATGATTTTGGGTTTTCATAGACGAGGCCTCCCAAACACTTGTGTTGGATAACCCACAATACATTTCGTTCAAAACCACCCAAATCTGCAAAAAAACTCGTAGCCTGATTGATGAGAAATGCTCCATGAACAAGAGCCAAAAGCGCACCTAACAACCAAAGGGGCCAGGCAGGAAATGGAACACTGAAGGAAGATTGGTTATTCAAATTTGCTAATGCTTTGAACGTAATCCTCAAAATGAAGGGCAGGAATAAACAAACGCTGTGTGCGGTAAATGAGCGACATAAACATGAGCAATAACGACACTAAAAACGATTGCATAATAACACTTGCAAACCCAGTAGCCACAGTTGTAGCCCAACCGGGAGATGCAAAAGGCGTTAAAATTTTGATGACCAACACCACGCAAATGGACAACAAACTCACAGCAATAAGAATAAAGCTAAAAACCAATAAACGAACTGCCATGGTATCGATATGAACCGCAACAGCACTAAGACCATGCAACACAAGGTTGTAAAAATTCATTTTTGACTTGCCAGCCAGGCGTTTGCCACGCTCCAAAGGAATTGTTACAAAATTGAGTCTGGATTTGATTACGCCACCAGGATAGTGATTCCAAATTTCGGACACGTGCACAAGGCGATCAAGTTGAGATTTGGGAACCATTGAAAAGTTTCCAAAGTTGATTTCTTTGCCAGTGAGCATCTTAAAAACTATTTTATATATCACATAAAACAGTCTGAAAGTAAAACCTTCTGATCGCTTGGTTCTGCGGGCAAAAATGATTTTGTTTCCTGTTTGGTCATGTGTTGCAAGCAAATCGGCAAGGTGTTCCGGTTGATCTTCGCCGTCGGCATCCATTACAATAGCACCGCTACAATCCATGTTTTTAGACACATGCGCCAACCCGATGGCTATTGCCTTTTGGTGCCCAACATTGCGGGAAAGGGTTAGCAACTCGATGTTGTCTGTGAAACTAAAATTAAAAAGTGTTGGTGCCTGACTTGATCCATCGTCTAAAATCAAAAATCGAAGCCTACTAAAATCTGTGGCTGACAGCACATGATGCATTTTTTGCAAAAGCAATGAAAGGGATTCCCAATCATTAAAAACGGGAACTACAACAACTACTTTATTAGATAAGGCCAGCTTCTCGATCACGAGGATTTGAATTGATTGGGCTCAAAAATAGAAGTTAGCCAATGAAATTCAGCTATTTTTCAAACATCTCATGATTTGACGAAATACTTCTACGCTTTTTATGACTTTAAACTCGTTTTGGGCATTGTCTTTTTCTGCAATCATAATGGGTTTAAATTCGTCATCTACAAATGGCGAACCATGAGAGCCTTTGACCAACGAAGCATCTACAGGTATTACATCCATTAAAGCTTTCATACCCAACTTCCTTTTCAACAAAATTGACCCGATTTTTAACTTTGGCCAACTTATATGTGGGTTCAAAAAGAGTTCAACTGGGTCATATCCTGGTTTTTTATGAATATCAACTGTTCGGGCAAAATCAGGCGCTTTCAAGTCATCGAACCAATAATAATAGGTAAACCATGCCTCTGGCTTTGCAATGACAAGAAAATCGCCAGATCGTTCCGGATGAAAAAGGCCAAGTTGCTTTTGCTTTTCTTGGTTAAAGACCATTTCTAATCCTGGTAAACTACTGAGCAGTTTTTCAACTTGAGTCAACAAAGCTTTATGCTTCACATATATATGAGCAACCTGATGATCGGCCACTGCAAAAACCGAAGACGCTCCAGCGTCAAGAAGCTCTAGGCCAGACTCTTCCCTGATTTGAAGCCATTTGTTTTGCCTGAAAATCCGGTTTAGGTGAATTGGTTGAGACACCGGATTGATGCCATATTCAGAAAGTATTATCACTGAAACTCCCTTGCTTTTGTAAAATTGAAATAAGCTTTCAACCAGACTATCTGTTTCAAGCAGATCATCCTTTATTTTTTCGAGATCAGGGCCAAACTTTTGTAGGCAATAGTCGAGGTGAGGAATATACACCAAAGAAAGTGTTGGAGCATATTTTTCCTCTACATATCTGGCAGCATCTGCAATCCATTGAGATGAAATGATGGAGGTATTTGGCCCCCAAAACGAAAATAAAGGAAACTGACCCAGTTTGTTTTGCAATTCATCTCGAAGCGAAGCTGGCTGAGTGTAACAATCGGGTATTTTTCTTCCGTCTGCAGGGTACTGAGGCCGTGGTGTAACTGAATAGTCGGCAGTGGAATACATATTGTACCACCAAAAAAGATTTGCTATTGTGAATTCAGGGTCTATTTTTTTGCATTGATCCCAGATTTTTTCTGAAAGAACCAACTTGTTCGACTGCCGCCAGAATTTAATTTCACATTCGTCCTGAAAATACCAGCCATTACCAACTATGCCATGTTCACTTGCGGTTTTTCCGGTGAGGTAATCGGCCTGAGCCGAACAGGTAAGTGCCGGCGTGGCAGGTTCAATGGTTTGAACTCCATTTTTCTTTACCAAATCAGACAAAAAAGGCATGTATTTACCCAACACACTTTTAGATAATCCCACTGCGTTGATTACTACAGTTCGTTGCCAATTTTGATTCATGCCAGTTTTGAATTGAAATCCGGTTTTTTCTGCAAGTATCTAAAGGTTTTATTTGCAAAAGAATTGTAGCCACATGAAAATCAGCATTCCATATTTTTTCTCATTCGCTTTCCTACTCCTTTCTCTTCAACTGATGGGTCAAAATCCCATTCAGTTTAAAGATGCCAAACACAACTTTGGTGAAATAGCTGAAGAAGGAGGACTTGCCGACCACAAATTTATTTTTGTAAATAAAGGAACAGAACCCATTCTCATAAACAATGTTCAGGCCTCATGCGGATGCACCACCCCTGACTGGTCTAAAGATGCCATTTTGCCGGGAAAAGAAGGTTTTGTTTTGGCGAAGTACAACCCAAAAGGCAGACCTGGGCCTTTTGTGAAAACACTGACCGTTTTCAATGATAAAAACGAACAGCAAATGCTCACCATTGAAGGAAATGTAGTTCCAGGTTCAACGGTGAAATTTAAACCAAAAGAATACAAACAACAGTTTTCATACAACAAAAAAACAGTGGTTGCCGGGGACGCAGAATTTCAAAAGTTTGTGTCGACCTTATTGCCTGTGATTGAAAAAAATGGCTCCATACAAGTAAATATAGAAAGCAGTGCTTCGCATGTGCCCACAAAAACATTTGCCAACAATGAAGATTTGAGCCAAAAAAGAGCTTCAGAAGCGAGAGAAAAACTACTGCTTGCGTTGAAGCAAAAAGGCGTTGGGGCCGATAAAGTGAAATTTGGCCCGGATAAAAGTGTAGTTCAAGGGCCTGAGTACGAAAACGACTTCGACGAAAACCAAAAGGTTTACGAAGAGTTTCAGTACATTAAAATAGTAGCGGAGTAAAAATGGCTATTTCAATTGGTAGGCAGCCACCCTGTTGTGGTAAAATGTAGGTACGTAAATTACCTTTTTATCTGGATCAAAGCCAATATCGGCGCAGTTCACTTTTTCGGCTTTGGTATCAAGCAAGAGTTTTGCATCCTTGTTTTTATGCAGAAGCCTTAATTCGCCGGGCCACGATGAAATGAGCCAGCTTTCATTGCCAAGAGGTTCTATGCCGTCTCCGCTTAAAAAACCGTCTGCTATTCGGATTAATTTTTTGGTTTTAAGATTGATGCTGTAGAAAACTCCTGTCTTGAAATCCACTGCCATGAGCTTCCCTTTTTGAAAATAGAGCCCATTTGGATTTTTGAGTAAAGTGTCTTTCAACAACACATCTACTTTTTGACCTGTCAATTTAAAAATGGTTCCATTTTTTGAATCGGAAAAATAAATATTGCCATTTTCACCGGCTGTAGCATCATTTAGAAAATCTGAGCTGGGCACATCGAAAGCCTCAAGTTGCTGACCAGAATTGATGTCGAAAACGACCAAACGTGTAATATCTGTCACAAATAATTTATTCCCTACTATCGCCAATCCTTTTGGTGCATCCAGCCCATCCATGAAACGAAGAGTATGTACGCTTCCATCCAAATTCAAAATCGAAATAAAGCCATTCCCGTCCTTTGCTGACCCCTTTCCATCAATATTTGAGACAAACAAGCGCTTACTTGGTTTGTGAAACAACACAGATTCCGGGGTTCGCAGCGTTGAGTCTGTTTCCCAAAGTTTTTTGAGTGTGGTCTGGGCGAAGGATGCTGAAGCTGTCAACATCAAGACAAAAAGTATTTTATACACTGTTGTGGTTTTGCTTGGTTTTAACCCATGTTGTGAAAAACCTTCACCACATCTTCGTCTTCTTCCAGTTTGTCGAGCAATTTTTCTACTTCCATTGTTTGCTCATCAGTGAGTTGCTTTGAGTCAGTAGGAATCCTTTCAAATTCGGCAGAAACAATTTCAAACTTATGCTCCTCAATCGCTTTCTGCATTTGCCCAAAATCTGACACTCCCGCATAAATGACAATGCTGTTGTCTTCTTCAAAAATTTCCTCCAAACCAAAGTCTATAAGCTCCAACTCCAAATCTTCGAGATTCATAGCATCTGTTTTATTGATTTTGAACATGCTTTTTCTGTCGAACAAAAAATCGAGCGAGCCAGTGGTACCCAAAGACCCCCCGCATTTATTAAAATAACTCCGAATGTTGGCCACTGTTCTGTTGTGGTTGTCGGTGGTGGTTTCAACCACGATAGCAATTTTGTGAGGTCCATAGCCTTCATAAACTATTTCCTTCACGTTTTCCATTTCTTTACTCAAAGCCTTTTGAATGGCTCTTTCCACATTGTCTTTCGGCATGTTGGCCGATTTGGCATTTTGAATTGCAACACGAAGCCTGGAATTTGTGGTAGGGTCTGGGCCTCCTTCTTTCACTGCCATAGAAATGTCTTTTCCAATTCGTGTGAAGGTAACGGCCATTCCGGCCCAACGCTTCATTTTCCTGGCTTTTCGAAACTCAAATGCCCTTCCCATGTGTTTGTAAGCTTACTTTAGATAGTGACTAATAAATTAAATCGGGGGCGAAGGTAAGTCTTCAAATGAAAAAATACAGGGTCAAATTCAGCAAATGAATCATTTAGTAAAAGTGAATAATCAATCTGCATTTTGGTAAGCTCTTGGGCCAATAGGCAACCATCATGCGGATGGCGCTTTAAATTCCCAACAATCTTTGCAAATAGCGTTTGTTTTTAAATTTGATAACCGTACTTTTGCAGTCCTTTTTTCAGGAAAGACAAAAAACAACAATGATTGCAGTAGTAGAAATCGCAGGGCAGCAATTTAAAGTCCAGTCAGGCCAGAAGGTGTATGTACACCGTCTTAAGGCAGAGGCAGGCGCTGAACTGACTTTTGAGCATGTGTTGCTTACCGTAGACGGTAGCAATATTCAGGTGGGCAAGCCCAATGTTTCAGGAGCCAAAGTGACAGCCAAAGTGCTAGATCACATGAAAGGCGACAAAGTAATTATCTTTAAAAAGAAGCGCAGAAAAGGCTATGTGAGGAAAAACGGTCACCGCCAAGCGCTAACTCAAATCGAAATTTCAAACATTTCTGCTTAGTTAAACAAGCATTAAAAGTAAAATACCATGGCACACAAAAAAGGAGCAGGTAGCTCAAGAAACGGACGTGAGTCGCACAGCAAGCGACTTGGCGTTAAGCTTTACGGTGGTCAGTTTGCAAAAGCAGGCAACATCATCGTTCGTCAGCGAGGCACAAAGCATCATCCGGGCGCAAATGTTGGTATTGGTCGTGACCACACCTTGTTTGCACTTATAGACGGTGTAATTGAATTTAAAAAGAAAGTTGGCAACAAATCTTTTGTTTCCGTTGCCCCACTTGCAGCAGCCGTTTTAGTTGATTAACCAACAAACACATATTGGAAAGCACCAGCAATGGTGCTTTTTTTTTGCCAGTTTTATTCCTCGTTTATTGTACCCAGACATTTGCACAGCATGTCAAGAGAAGTTAGAGTTCGATTTGCCCCAAGCCCCACAGGTTCACTTCACATTGGTGGGGTGAGAACGGCGCTTTACAATTACCTTTTTGCCAAAAAGAACCACGGTAAGTTCATCATTCGAATAGAGGACACCGACCAAACCCGATTTGTGCCCGGGGCAGAGGCTTACATATATGAAGCTTTGCGCTGGTGTGGCATTGTAGCCGACGAAGGAGTAGAAAAAGGTGGTCCGTTTGCGCCGTACAGGCAATCGGAACGAAAGGCTCTTTACATGCAATATGCCATGCAATTGGTGGAAGCAGGTTATGCATATTATGCATTCGACACTGCCGAAGAATTGGATGTGATGCGGGAGCGATTGAAAGCTGCGAAAGTAGTTTCTCCGCAATACAACGCCATAACCCGCATGACAATGAAAAACAGCCAGACTCTGCCAGAAGACGAGGTGAAAGCCAGACTGGAAAGCGGGGAACAATATGTGATTCGCTTAAAAATTCCGAGAAAAGAAGAAATCAGACTCAACGACATGATTAGAGGTTGGGTGATGGTGCATTCGGCTACGCTCGACGATAAAGTGCTGATGAAATCGGATGGTATGCCAACATATCACCTGGCCAATGTGGTAGACGATTATTTGATGCAGATTACGCACGTGGTTCGTGGGGAAGAATGGCTTCCCTCGGCGCCTACACACGTGTTGCTTTACAAGTATTTGGGATGGGTAGAGGTAATGCCACAGTTTGCTCACCTTCCGTTGTTGTTAAAACCTGATGGCAATGGCAAACTAAGCAAACGAGATGGAGAAAGTATGGGATTTCCTGTGTTTCCGTTGGCATGGACAGATCAAGAAACCGGCAAAACCATGGCAGGTTTTAAAGAAGACGGGTATTTGCCCGAAGCGGTTTTAAATTTTCTGGCATTGCTTGGCTGGAATTCAGGAACGCAGCAGGAATTATATTCGATGGATGATTTAATTGAGCATTTCAGCATTGAAAGGATAGGAAAAGCAGGAACTAAATTCGATATCAACAAAGCGAAGTGGTTTAACCAACAATATTTGCTTAAAAAGTCGAATGCCGAACTGGCTGAATTCTTGAAGCATGATCTTCTACAAGCTGGACTTACGGCCAACGACGAATTAATTGAAAAAGTGGCTGGTCTGGTGAAAGAGAGAGCCACCTTTGCCAAGGATCTGTTGCCAGAATCGAGGTTTATTTTTGAAAGACCTGCTGAATACGACGAACAAGTTTCGGCCTCTAAGTGGAATGAAGATGCCAAAAAGGCTGTGATACTGCTGGCATCGGCACTTGCAACCAAATCGTCGATTGCTGCAGCAGACGCCAAAGAGTTGGTGCACAACACCCTGGAAGCAGCTGAAATGAAACCCGGAAAGGTGATGCAAGCCATTAGACTAGCTATAACTGGCAAAGGAGCCGGGCCAGACCTGATGGAAGTGGTTTCGCTTTTGGGACCAGCTGAAGTGGTGGCAAGGTTGCATTTGGCTGTGGAAAAACTGGGATAGGAAATAGCTGCAAAATGGTTCTCTTCACCGGGGGGGGTTGCACAGGAACAGATCTGGAGACCCTATTGTATAACTTCTGAATTGCAAATTTAGAAGAGCGTAGTTTTTCCTGTTTGATATACTGGTTTTTTTCCTTTGAATTTATGTAATGATGGCCGCCCCTTTGACCAGTTAAAATACTTTGCTTTGTTTCATTTTTATTAGACATATTTCTTTGCTTATCCTTTAAAAAGTAGCTTGTTCTAAATCCCTTGTGCTCTCATAATCTTTCAGATTTAGTAATTGAGCTTTCTTTGGTAAATTTTTGCCAAAAAATAAAGGATTTGGTTCACAGAGTACCCCAAGATAAGCACCGTGAAAATAAAGTTTAGAAACCCTCCTTTTTCTTTTTTCTTTTTGCCTGAATTGCTTTTTCAGGAGGAATAGCAAAATTAACTATTTGATTTTTAACCATGTTTTCAGAAACTCCTGGTTGATCAATAATTAAACACCTTGGTGCATAAGATGAAACATAAATAAACATCTATATCAAATAAATTATGTACAACTTCCTCATTCTTAAGAAACCTACCTACTCAAATATAAATTTCTTTCTGCGTATACTTCTTGGAAGTAGTCGTCGAAGAGGTCTTTGATGAAGTAGATGGCTTCGCCGGTGCTTTTCATTTCAGGGCCTAGTTCTTTGTTTACCTCTGGAAATTTGCTGAATGAAAACACAGGCACCTTGATGGCATACCCTTCTTTGTGCGGATTGAAGGTGATATCTTTTACTTTTAGCTTGCCTAGCATCACCTTGGTGGCGTAGTTTACATAAGGCTCCCGGTAGGCTTTGCAAATGAACGGCACAGTCCGGCTAGCCCTTGGGTTGGCTTCTATTACGTACACCACTTCGTCTTTTACGGCAAACTGGATGTTGATGAGGCCAATGGTTTTTAAGGCTACTGCTATTTTTCTGACGTATTCTTCAATTTGAGCTACCACTTTTTCGCTCATATCGAAAGTGGGCAAAACAGCGTAGGAGTCGCCGCTGTGGATGCCTGCCGGTTCTATGTGTTCCATCACCCCGATGATGTGCACATCTTCGCCGTCGCAAATGGCATCGGCTTCAACTTCGATGGCATTTTCAAGAAAGTGGTCGAGCAAAATACGGTTGTCGGGCATGTCGGTCAGAATTTTCACAACATGTTGCTCCAATTCCTTTTCGTTGATCACGATTTTCATGCTTTGCCCGCCCAATACGTAACTTGGCCTCACCAGCAAGGGAAAGCCCAGTTCACGGCTTAGCTCTAGCGCTTGTTCTGCATCTTCTATGACACCGAACCTGGGATAAGGAATATCTAAATCTCGAAGCAGGCTGGAAAAACTGCCCCGGTCTTCGGCTAGGTCGAGCGCTTCGAAATGGGTGCCAATGATGGGAATTCCATAGCGATGCAGCTTTTCTGCCAATTTAAGTGCGGTTTGTCCACCCAATTGCACAATGACGCCAATGGGTTTTTCAAGTTCTATGATTTCAAAAATATGCTCCCAAAACACTGGCTCGAAATACAGTTTGTCGGCAATGTCGAAATCGGTGCTCACCGTTTCCGGGTTGCAATTGATCATGATGGTTTCGAATCCGCATTCTTTAGCTGCCAACACGCCATGCACGCAACTGTAGTCAAACTCTATGCCTTGGCCTATTCGGTTTGGACCTGAGCCCAATACAACTACTTTGGGTTTATCTGTTGCTATCGATTCATTCTCTTCGCCAAAAGTGCTGTAGAAATACGGCGTTTTGGCTTCAAACTCAGCAGAGCAAGTATCCACCATTTTATAGACTCTTCGAATATTCAGTTCAATTCGTTTGGCATACACCTGACTTTCAAGGCAGCGCAAGAGGTGGGCAATTTGCCTGTCGGCATATCCTTTCTTCTTGGCATCCATCAGTAGATCTTTTGACAAACTGTCGATGGTTTCTTTTTCGATTTCCTTTTCGAGGGCAATCAATTCATCTATCTGATGCAAAAACCAACGGTCGATTTTGGTGATTTTATGAATAGTGCTGATGGAAATACCCAGTTTCATGGCATCGTAGACATGAAATAACCTGTTCCAACTTGGATGAGCCAAACTTTCTAGAATTTTTTCTTGGTCTCTCACTTCTTTCCCATCGGCACCCAATCCGTTTCGCCTTATTTCCAGACTTTGACAAGCTTTCTGAAGTGCTTCCTGAAAATTGCGTCCAATTCCCATTACCTCGCCCACCGACTTCATTTGCAGTCCTAAACGGCGATCGGCTCCAGGAAATTTGTCGAAATTCCAACGGGGAATTTTAACGATGACATAATCGAGCGCTGGTTCAAAAAAGGCTGAAGTGGTTTTGGTGATTTGGTTGTTGAGCTCGTCGAGGTTGTAGCCAATGGCCAGTTTTGCTGCTATTTTAGCAATGGGATATCCGGTGGCTTTAGATGCCAGGGCAGATGAGCGGCTTACCCGGGGATTAATTTCAATGCCAATGATGGCGTCGTTTTCGGGATTCACAGCAAACTGCACATTGCAGCCACCTGCAAATTGCCCTATTCCATTCATCATTCTGATGGCAAGGTCCCGCATGTGTTGATACACCGTGTCGGGCAAGGTCATGGCCGGTGCAACTGTGATGGAGTCGCCAGTGTGGATGCCCATGGGGTCAAAATTTTCGATAGAGCAGATGATGATGATGTTCTGCAGATTGTCTCTCAATAACTCCAATTCATATTCTTTCCAACCGACAATACTTTGCTCAATGAGCACTTCGTGAATGGGCGAAGCATGTAAACCTCTGTTGAGCGCTTGATCAAAATCTTCAGGTTTTTCTACGAAACCACCTCCGGTGCCACCCAAAGTATATGAAGGACGGATAACCAGGGGAAAACCAACTTCCTGCGCTATTTCTTTACCCTCGAGAAATGATTTAGCTGTGGAACCTTTGCAAACCCCTACGCCTAGTTCCAACATTTTCATGCGGAATTTCTCCCGGTCTTCGGTGGTTTCAATGGCATGAATGTCTACTCCAATAATTCGTACTCCATATTTTTCCCAGATTCCAGCTTTGGCGCAATCGATGGCCAAATTCAGAGCTGTTTGCCCGCCCATAGTTGGCAATACCGCATCTACTTTGTGACTTTCCAGGATTTGCCTGATGGATTTTTTTTCCAATGGCAGCAAGTACACATGATCGGCAGTGACAGGGTCGGTCATGATGGTGGCAGGATTGGAGTTGATGAGAATTACCTCAATGCCTTCTTCACGCAATGAACGGGCTGCTTGCGAACCTGCATAGTCAAACTCACAGGCCTGCCCAATCACAATGGGGCCGCTTCCAATAATCAATACCGACTTAATACTTGAATCTTTGGGCATGAGGGGGTATGTATAAATTGCTCAAAAATATGGAAAAGGATTTAGGGTAAAAGTTTACAAGGGTGAAATGTGGAAAACTACCTTTTGTTTGCATTTCATTGACCCGAAATTGAAGGCAAAATTACTCCGCCTGACAAACCACAATTCTTTTCAAGCCTTTCAAGTTTCTACTTCCTGGCTTCAGGTCGCTGTTCGACAACATCAAAATGCGATTGTCCATGTTGGCTATATCAATTCCATCTTTCCCGGTAACAATGTAAAGCTGCTTCCCGGTTTCGGTATTGTAGATTTCGTTGAAGGAAAAAACGACGGCATAGCCATCTGAAGCTTCGAATTTAAAGTAAAACTGATTGAGCATTTTGCCCGAAGGGTAATCGAATTTCACGCTGTCTATCAGGTCTTTTACCATAATGGCTTTCACACCTTTGGCATCTTCTTTTTGTTTTGGGGAGCAGCTGATGTTCACTTCACCTAGTAAAACGGTACGGTTTGCCCTGATCTGATCCAAACTAAACGTCTTCTCTTTTTTTACTTTTCCGGTAATGATCAAAACGTCGGTGGAAAAATTGTTTTGGGCCAATAACCCAATACCCATCAACATGCACAGCAAAAGCAGAAAGCAGTTTTTCATGCCGAAAAGTATGTATTCAGCTTGATTTAATCCTGCAATTTTCATGTTTGAATAAAACTTGACCAGCGATCAATCAACTTTTGATATATTTGAATGAGGAAAAAAGATTCTCATCAATGAAAGCCTATCCGGAAATTCCCGATCGAAGCATTCAAAAGGTAAGTGACCTTGACCCGAATGCTACCTATTCTTATGCCGATTACCTTGGTTGGCACTTTGAAGAAATGGTGGAATTAATCAGAGGCAAAATCTATAAAATGTCGCCAGCACCGGGTTCCGGGCACCAAAGAACATTAATAAAGACAGTTAGGCTTATCAGCAATTATCTACATGGCAAAAACTGCCAAGTCTTTGTGGCACCCACGGATGTTCGGCTTAGAATAAAAAGCAACGCAAAAGAAGAAATTACAACCGTAGTTCAACCTGACCTTTTTGTGGCGTGCGACCCGGCAAAGATTGACGAGCGTGGCTGTTTGGGTAGTCCGGATTTTATCATTGAAATTATTTCTGCGTCAACATCAAAAAAGGATCAAACCACCAAGTTTAGCCTGTATGAGGAAGTTGAGGTTAAGGAATATTGGATCGTATTTCCGCTGGATAAAATAATCAACTGCTTTACCCTGGTAAATGGGAAATATATGCTCAGCGGTGTTTACACGGAAGAAGACCAGATTCCAGTGAAGATTTTGGAAGACCTCGTGCTAGACGGGAAAGAGATTTTTAGTTAACCTCAATTTTTCGAGTCCAAATAAATAAAGAGAATTATGCTAATAATTGCCCTTCATAGCACTAAATACCATATTTTGATTTTAACCACATCAGGCACATAGTTCACATAGCTTTAAAGCCTACAAATCGATTTGCTTTTTTTGCTCAACCTGGATTATGAAACTGTTTGATGCCAGGTAGCTATGAGCATTGACGAATAAATAAAAAGTGGCCTCACGGAAGCCACCTTTTATATTTTACACTAAACCTTTTCTTTGTTATGCTTCTTGAAAAGAGGTTGCCCTCTGTTACTCTCAAGCACATTCCAAAAACCTGAGACAAAGGTGTGGGTTGTTCCATGCGCTGGCAAGTCGCCTAAACCCGGAAACTTACGTGCAAGATGTTACCAAAGAGACCGCAAAATTTGAACTGAGTATAAATGACTACTAAAATCTTTTTATCGGTTGAAATTCAATGATTTATGCCGCCTGAGTGAATGGCTAAAATCTTGCTTCCATGTGGGAAAAAACCTGATTCTGTCAGTTTTTCCAATGCAAAAAAGAGCTTGCCAGTGTAAATCGGCTCCACCGGAATGCCTGTTTCCATGCTAAAACGTACACAAAAGGCTTGCAGCTCTTTGCTCACTTTGGCATAACCACCACCATGAAATTCCCTTATAATCTGCCAGTTTCCGCTTGAGGCGGGTATGAGATTGTTTGTTTTAGCCTGTGAAAGCAATTGAGAAACCTCGATGTCTAAATAGCCTTGATCTTTTAAGACAGCAATTCCAAGTGCAGTTTGGTTCGGCAACAGAGACGAGGCTAGCCCCGCCAAAGTTCCACCGGTTCCACAAGCTGCTACTATAAAATCTGCCCATGCTGGCACATACATTTCTGCCACTCCCGGCAATGCCAATGCATTGGTTCCGCCTTCCGGAATGAAATACGGCCTATCAAGCTGTTTTAAAATATCTTTCAAAGTTTCCGGCTCTTCTCGCCAAGCTCTATAAAGACTTCTTTTTGTAAACTGGAAATGCATACCCATTTCAGCTGCAAAATCAAGCATCTTGTTTTGGACTTCTTCGCCTCTAATGAGCCCAACAGTTTGAAATTGAAACAAGCTACCTGCTGCTGCAACTGCTTTAATTAGGTTAGAATAAGGCCCTCCCATGGCCACAAGTGTCTTACAACCTTGCTTTTTTGCTTCTAGTAGATTAAATTTCAGTTTGCGCCATTTGTTGCCGTTCAGTATTGGATGAATGAGGTCTTCACGCTGCACAAACCACTCAATATCAGCTAATTCTGCCACCTTGCTGTTGATGATCTGTAGAGGAGCTGGTAATGGTTCAAAGTCAGTAATGTTCATCCAAATTTTGATTGATGTGCACAAGAAGCATGGATTGAAAATAAATTTCAATTTTTGTCCCGACAAGCAACACCAAAAATCCTCATGTTGAAACTGAAATTTACTTGCCTTTTGTTGGGCGCACTCCTTTCTTCTTCACTTTTTGCCCAAACCAACGACCCGTTTCTTACCAAACTCTACGACCAATTGCACGGTTCGCCTGAGCAGGAAAAATATAAAAAAATTGCCCCTATGCCAGTTGGTGTGGTGTATGTGCAGCAACCAGGTGAGGGCGAAAAAGAAATGCGGGAACATTTTCGCACCATGAAAAAACTAGGGTTCAACTGCTTGAAGCAAATTATGCCGCTTCCCGGCTGGACAATAGAAAAAATTGGTTTTGTGGCACTGGAAGAAGGTATTATTCCATGGTGGTATGGCGATGGAGGCTGGGAACCTTTCATGCCTGAGCTGATGAAAAAATTGGGACTGAAAGAAAATATGCCTTTGGAAGAAGTGCGGCGCCATCCAAAAATGATTGCTTATCAGAACGAAGTGTTGAAAAAGCGACTTCAACGGGTGGAACAATATGCCAAGGCCAGCCCCGACAAGCAATTTATGCGTGACAGAAGTACAGCATACGAACCACAAATAGGCGAACGGGGAATGGGACTTACCGATCAAGGAAAAAAGGAGTTTGCAATTTGGGTGAAGAAAAAGTATGGCACCATTGAAAAACTGAATTTCGCTTGGAATCAACATCACTTCGGGCTCCAACCTAAAGAAGGCGAGCCTTTTAAATCATGGGAAGATTTTGATGTGCGCTGGGAGCAAATTAGCCGAAATGAATATAATCATCTCATTGATATTCTGCGCTTTAAAACAGATCATGCTGTAGAAAACATCAGACAAAAATTTGAAGCTGTGAAGGCTTTCGACAAAAATTACCCTTTACGAGGAGGTGGCGAAATCAGTTTGTTTTATCCTTTAGCTTGGTGGGGTGTAGACATGGAAAAAATTGCAGGATTGATTACAGATTACGGTTCTTTTTATCCTTCCATTCATTTTGCTTGGCATTTCGACGACCTTAACCACGAACTTACCCGTCCGGTTTACATGGCTTGTTCACAAACTACAGATTGGTTTAAAGGGGGCTGGGCAGCAACCTGGGAATCGACAGGTGGACCTCAGCAGTTTAGCGGTGGAAAGGGTGGCAATGGGTTCACGGTAGACGATGGCGTAATGACCCAATTTGTTCTCAGCCAGATAGCTGCAGGCTTTAAAGGTTTCGGCATTTGGTGTTGGAATGCAAGAACATCGGGTTGGGAGGCTGGCGAATATGCCTTGCTCGACCGCCACAATCAAGTTACAGACAGGGCCATAAAAGTGGGCAACATTGCCAAAGCCATGACCAGGTTCAGAGAAGAGCTTTGGGATGCCCGCAAAGAGCCAGTGGTTGGCGTGATGTCAGATTGGGAAAACGATGCACTTTGGAGTGCCATATCTGTCGCCAACCGGGATTCGTTTCGTCAAGAACCTGTGAGTGCCCGTGTGGGTGTAAGCCGTGCATTGATCAATGCCAATGTGCCCTTTGAATACTTAAGTGGGATCGACATTTCAAAAGGTCTTGCACCTCGCTACAAAGTGATTTATATGCCGTTTCAAATGGGAATAAAGCAAGAAGTACTCGAAAAATTGAAAGAATATGTGGCCCAAGGAGGCAGGTTGGTGGTAGACATGCCTGGAGCATGGTTCGATGGCCAGGCAGCATTATTGAAAACCAACAAAGGCAGCACTTTTGAACAAATCTTTGGTGCCACCATCAACGATTACCAATATTCCGGCGTAAACATGCCCTGGAGTTTAGGCAGCTTTCCATTAAAAGGTTTTACCATCGACCTTTCGCCTTCGACAGCTAAAGTTTTAGCATCATACAACGAAGGCAAACCCGCCATAACTGAAAACAAGATGGGTAAAGGCTCGGCAGTGATACTTGGCTACGAAGCATCGAAAATGTGCTACAGACCAGGCCATTCAGAATCTGAAAAAATGCTAATTCAATATGCAATGGGCAATGACATAAAATCTCCTTACAGCTGCCAGGGAGCCATTGCATACCGATTGGCATCCACCAAAGCCGACCACTATTTTCTAATGAACGATGGGCCAAAAACCACCGCCAGTATCACAATTCCAGGAAAAACCTATAAAAAAGTAACCGATGCTGTTACAGGCGAAACAGTTGATTTGACAAAAATTAGCATAGAAAGTTACGATGGCAGGTGGTTGAGAATGGAGAAGTAAAATGGGCAAAAGAATTACTAGTATTTCAGCTATTGGGGTTATTTCGCTCTTTTAAAACCTGAACCTCAAAAACCCGGTTGACAACGAAACGATGGGAGATTTTTGCCTGAAATAGGTGATGAAATCTCTTGTGGCAATACCAAAATCCCAAGAACCTTCACCTGCCGTGATGACAATGCCTGCCGGAAATGCAGCCCTGGAGAAAAAGTTGCCACCATATATAACCCCTCCTGACAAGCGCAACCAAGGCAATGCTTTAAACTCCACACCCAAAGCCTGATAAGATCGGCCTATATTTCCGGGAACATTGTTGAGTGGCACCATAAGCTCGCCACCCACATCAATTTTCTCACTTATTGAATAACTGGCTCCCATTCTCAGGTTTGAAGGCAAAGTGGTGCGAATTTCTTTCTTACCTTCCCAACCAATAAGTCCTTTTCCAAGCGATTCAAATTGCTTTGGATCTTTGATGAAGTCAAAATTTTGAAAGCCATCCGATTGTAGGAAGTAAACCAGCGAATCGTAGGCTTGATAAACATTGGTACGGTACGTCAGATTGCCAATGTTATTCAATGCAATCCCCACTCTTAATTTTTCTTTATACAAAAAACTAAAACCCACGTCGAATCCAAAACCATTACCTATAGCGTCGGGCATAAATCCATTATTTATAGAGTCGACGCTGGGATTTTGGAACTGTTTAGGAAAATTTACTTCAAGGCCTGGCGAGAGTGCGGCAAGTGCACGTAAGTTGCCTTTTTCGGCCTTCACATCCACATAGCCCATACTTTGAATGAGCCGAAAACCAACCCCTGCACCTAATTGCATATCATCGTCACCATAAAGTTCCAAACCATAACCGGCATTAAACTCCCTTGTCCAGGAATATGAAATATTGGTACCTTCAAGCAAATTAGATACTTTTAAAGCATTGAGCACAGAATTCGTATCTATCACCTCAGGGTTTAGATAAGCAATGGAGTCACCGTTGACACCTGCTACAGGAGCCAGGAAAAGAGGCAGATTATTCAATGTCGCCCTATACCCTTTAAATAATAATTCAGAAGCTGTAGGGCCAATTTTTGCATACCACTGCATGCGTTCACGTACATTGAAGGCAAAACCTTGTCCGCCTTTTGGAGATTGAAAAGCGATGCCACCGTACATAAAATCAGCATTGATGGAAAGCCCCTTACCTGCAAACTCAATGGCAGCTCTGGTTTTCTCCTCATTCGAAAATACATCATTGCTATTGAAAATAGCACTTTTAAGGGTAGACTTGTTCATGGCATCTGAGTGGGCAGAAAAACCTAGCTCAAAAAAGCCTATGGTGCCTCTTTTTTCATCAAAGGGCAGTTTCCAAGCCAGATTTGCTGGATTAATTCCAAGACATTGATAATCTGAAACTGAAGTAGTGGCTGTTCCTGCTTTGCCTGTGGCAGTAAAGCTACTCAGTTCTGCTTGAGCTAAAACCAGTTTTGGAAAAGAAAAAATAACTATGAAAAGTGTGCTAAAAATTACACTGATCTGAAGCTTCATCAATAAGGTGTTTTATCCATTTTTGTTTGCCAGGATTCGAATGCCTGCATGGCACTCGGATGTGGAAGATGAATCATGGGAATTTGCCTCTCTTCGAATGGTGTATTTATTTCATTGTATATAAATTCATCGTCGAAACCTATAGAAGCAGCGTCTTGTCTGCTATTGGCAAAATAAACTGCATCTGGCCTCGCCCAGTAGATAGCGCCAAGGCACATGGGGCAAGGTTCACAGCTCGATATCACCACGCAACCTTCCAATTGAAATGCACCCAACGTTTGGCATGCTTTTCTGATAGCCATTACTTCTGCATGTGCCGTTGGGTCGTTGTTGGCTAAAACACTGTTGGCGCCTTGAGCTATTATTTCACCATCTTTTACCACAACTGCTCCAAAAGGCCCCCCCCCAACGCCCAAAGCATTGGATTTTGAAAGCTCCACCGCAACATCCATCCAATGTTCGAGTTGCTCCTTACTGTACTTTTCAATTTTCAAGTTTTCCATAAAACAAGTACGCTTTATTAAAAATCGGTTTGATAAAGTGATTTTTTTGTATCGAACCGTAAACCTACTTTATTTAGTACAACTCCGGCAAAGCGAGTTTCAAATTGATTCAAAAAATCAAATGTCTGCCGATCCTGCTGCGTCAGTTTGCGTTCACCATCTATTAAGGCAATAATTTTATCGGCAAAGGCTGCAAGTTCTCTACCGTCAGCAAAATTGTTAAAGTGGGCACATTCTATAAAAACAAAATCATAAACTTCTTTAGCCTGCTCAAGTAAATCACCCAAAACCTCTTCGGGCATCATTTCAAGTGGGGAAAATGGGCTCAACTCGGTGCCCAGTAAGTCTACACCTGGAACAGTGGATGCAGAAACCAAATCCTGAATGTTGAAAGAAGATTTAAAACCTGCCTGAAACACCGGTCGGGCGTTGAACATGGTGGTGAAGGAATTATTTTTCAGATTGAGATCAATGATCAAAACTTTCCGGTCAACCAGAAAAAGGCTGTAGCTCAAAGCAGCGAGCAAAAAGGTTTTGCCTTCTGCTTTTTCAGGACTCACCACCAATACCACACTTTTTGGACTAACCTCTGCAATAACATAAGTCCTCAACAGCCGAATTCTTTCTTTGAAAAAAACCAAATCGGGGTTGCTTATTGGGTTTGAAAACAAAGCATACAAATCTAAATGTTCAATCAAAACATCATTCAGAAAGCCAATAACTGGCACAAAGGGTAGATTTAGGGGCGTAGCATTTACTTTTGATTGGCGAATTACCTTCACAAGCAAAAAGGCATTGATGGACAACAATATTGCTGCTACCAGCAAAACCGGCCAATTAAGAAAATTTAAAATTAATTCACCCAAAATGGCTCTAGCTGAAATATTTATGTTGGTAAAAATCCAAAGTCATCTGAGGCCTCAAGCAGTTCTATTCCCTTCCAATGAAGAAGCAAAAGTAAGGTTAAGGCCTGGCAATTTTCAGCTAATCGTATGATGTAGTTTTACGTGGATCATTTTTTTGCTTTTATTCGTAAACAAATTTTGTCGATCTTTGTGGTAATGAGTGGCTTTCGTCATCTAATTCTTTTTTCAATTCTTGCACTTTACCTGCTGGGGAATGTCCATCTTTCTTTGGCAAAGCATTATTGTGGCGGTGAATTGGAAGCCATTTCGCTTTACGAGCCCATAAGTTGCTGTGGCGATGAAGAGGAAGAAAATGGCTGTTGTAAGAATGAGATCGTTCATCTTTCTCAAGATAATCATCATAAACAAGTTGTTCTTCACAATTGGAAAACCTTTGTAGGGCCCGACGCATGCAAATTATACTTAGCGCAACATTGTCCATTTGAGCTATCAGTTTTAGAAAAGGTTTTTCATTCCTCACATCTTCTTTTCAAACCACCACCACTCAGGCGGTTTATTGTGTTTTGCTCGTTGGTTATTTGACAAATTTATGTTTCTACAGAGTTCATTGTCAATAATTAAATCAACAAAAACATGTCATTTTTCAAAAAAATAATCATTGCAGCCAGCATAATTCTTGTGGTTGCAAATTCCGGCTTTGCCCAAAACAGCAAAGTCACAAAAACAATTCAGGTTTCGGGCAATTGCGAAATGTGCAAAACCACCATCGAAGAAGCCGTTTGGGTAAAAGGGGTGAAAAAAGGGCGCTGGGACCTGAAAACCAAAGTGCTCAACATAACCTTCGACAGCCTGAAAATTTCTGAAAATGAGATTCATAAACTCATTGCCGCAGAAGGTTACGACACCGAAAAGCTGAAGGCCGCAGATTCGGTGTACAACAAGCTGCCTGAATGTTGCCTCTACAGAACAGGCCCTGGTTCCATGAGCAAATAAGTGCCATGAAAAGTCTAAAAATGTTAAACTTTCTGAAAAAATCAGGAAGTGGGCTACTCGTATTTATCATTTGCCTTCCCGGTTTTTTAACCTACGCTCAGGGAGAAAAAAAGTCTGATAAATTCATCAAAGGTCATATCGTGGAAGCTCAAACTACTGGTAATTTTGTGCCGATTCCATTTGCTGTGTTGCGCTGGTTGCAGAAACCTCAAGTGAATGCACTTTCCGATTCGTTGGGTTCATTTCAATTGCCCTGGCCAGAAGGAGAGCGATTTCTTATAGTAAGTTTTGTGGGTTTTGAACCAGACACTGTAGAAGTAATCTCAAACAAACCCTTGAAAATCAGCTTGAAGCAAATCAAAAACATGCAAGAGGTGGTGGTAGAAACCAAAAGTTTGAGCATGTACGTAGACCGCATCAATCCCATTGCAACCGAGCAAATCAACGAAAAGGAATTGTTTAAGGCTGCCTGCTGCAACTTGTCTGAAAGTTTTGAAACCAGCCCCGCAGTCGATGCTTCTTTTGCTGACGCTGTTACAGGTATGAAGCAAATTCAATTGCTTGGTTTGGCGGGCAGCTACGTTCAAATTACCAGGGAAAATGTTCCTTTCAACCAAGGAATTGGCGGATTCACTGGCCTCACCTTCCTGCCCGGACCCTGGCTCGAAAGTATTCAAATGGTGCGGGGTGCAGGTTCGGTAGTCAATGGTTTCGATGGCATGGCAGGCCAAATAAATACCGAAGTTAAAAAACCTGACAATGGAGAAAAGGCTTTTTTGAACGGGTATATCAATACCATGAGTCGGTCAGAACTGAACTACATTCAGCGTTTCAAAATCAATCCGGGTTTGCAAACTTCTGTGTTGGCGCATGGAAATTTCATGAGCCACACCATAGATAGAAACAAAGATAGCTTTGCAGACATGCCGACTGGGTACCAATGGAATGTAATGAACCGCTGGGCATGGAAAAACAAAAACGGCTGGCGCTTACAAGCCGGATTTCACGCTGTGAAGGACGACAGAAAAGGTGGCGCAAACCACATCAGCCATGGAAATCATTCTACTTCATTTCCAGTTGATTATGCCAGTGGCAGGCACGAAGTTTTTACTAAAATTGGCTACATTTTCCCTAAAAAAGTGTATAAATCGTTTGGCATTATCGGCTCTGCACTTAGTCAAAATATAAAGCTGAATGCCACAAGAAACGAATATGAGGCCAAGCAACAATCCATTAATCTAAATGGAATTTATCAGTCTATTATTGGAAATACTGGGCACCAGTTTCGAACCGGATTTTCATTCAGGAGCGAACTTTACCAAGAAAAGTTTAACCGTTTGGACTATATCAGACAGGAAATAATTCCAGGCATTTTTGGAGAATATACCTGGAGCCCGTCGCCTACTTTGAGCATACTTGGCGGCTACCGGTTCGACTACCACAACTTGTTTGGTGCTTTACATACGCCGAGAATTCATACCCGATTCACTCCAGAACCTTGGATAACGTTAAGGGCTTCCGCTGGCAAAGGATATCGGGTAAAAAACCTCCTGGCTGAGCATATTCCGGCCATGGTAAGCGCCCGTTTGTGGAACATTCCCAATCATGACGGGAAGGCATTTGGTTTTAAACCGGAAGAAGCCTGGACTTATTCAGCTTCTGCTTTGATGGATCTTCAGTTTTGGGGAATGAAACATGATGTGCAGCTTGAAGCATACAGAACAGACTTTCAACACCAAATTGTGACCGACTTCGATGCTTCGGCAAGAGAAGTGCAATTCTACTCTTCGAGCGGTTTGGCCTACGCCCAATCGGCTATGGTAACTTGGAGTACCGAAGTGAGCAAATGGCTGGATTTGAAAACGGCTTGGAAAATGCAGGAAGTGAAAACAACCTTCAGACAAGGTTTAAGAGAAGTTCCATTTGTGGCCAGAAACAAATGGTTTTTCACCGCTAATTTGTCGGGCTGGAAAGGCTGGGAATTGAATGCCACAGGAGTATTAACGGGCGTAAAACGGCTGCCAGAAACAAACATAAATCCTGAGAATTTGCGTTTCCCAGACCAATCACCTACTTTTTTCACTTTGAATGCCCAACTTTCCAAGAACCTCAGTAAATCTACCCAATTGTATGTAGGTGCAGAAAACCTGACAGATTTTCGACAAAAAAACCTGATCATTGATCCCGGAAATCCCAATGGACAGTTTTTTGATGCTTCGTTAGTATGGGGCCCGGTTATTGGCAGAATGGTGTACGCAGGTTTTAGATGGAAATGGCTTTGATAAAGTATAAAAATATTTGGTTTTGCTATTGTTTGGGCTTGTTGTGGGGCATTTCACAGCATGTGTTTGCGCAAACACTGAATCCACCCGCTGAATTTCCGGTCCGGGTTGCCATTCACATGATAGATGAACTTACTGGCAAATCGGTTCCTTATGCCTCCATTTACAATTTCAAAACACAAAAAGGACTTTCTGCCGATTCAAATGGCTTTTTTACCACGGTCATTTCAGCAAAAGATACCCTTCGAATCACCTGCATTGGCTACTATGAAAAGCTATATGTGAAAGAACCATACCGCACCAACAATTACTATGCAGTAGTAGCGATGAAGTCGAAATTGCTGGAACTGGCACCTGTAACCATTTTCGCACCCGGGTTCGAGAGAGTGAGTACCATTTTGGTAAAACCAGAATACCTTCGTAAAGACGAACCAAGGCTTTGGCTTTTTTCAGAACCTGGTGGCGACCCCGCCAAGCCCACTATTATGAATCCAATATCTTATATCTACGACCTTTATAGCCGTCAAGGCAGAGATAGGCGAAAAATTCGGGACATTATGATGGAAAAGGAATTCAGAGAACGATTGAACCGAAAATATAGTCCCGCTTTGGTAAACCGCTATACTGGTTTGGATGAAGACGAACTCGAAGCTTTTATGCGCTTTTGCAGCATGCCCGAGTTGTTTATTCTTCAAGCCACCGAATATGAAATAGCTGAACGCATTTTCAATTGTTTTGAGAATTTTAAGGAAGCGAGGTATTAACCCACCAACTTTTCAAAGTCGCTCAGCACATTCATAAAGTTGATGTAAGCATCGTAAGGAGATCTGTAAGGGTTGAAAGACTGGTGCGTAGGGTCGAACCAGTATTTGGCCGACATGTAGTAAAAATGATCGCTCGTTTGCAATCGACCCCAGGTTTTTACAAGCTCTTCGTTGCCCGATGCTAATACCTTCTTTTCCAAACTATACACTTTTTGCACAGCGTCATTCTGCATGTTGTCTGCCAGCCAAGCGCTTAGATCACGGCTTTCATCGGCCCATGAAAGGGTATCGCTGCATTCCAATTGAGCAAAAGGTTTGTAGCGGGCAAGGGCTTCTGAAGCAGTTGCAAAATCGAGTGTATCATGCTTCAAAACCTGCTCTGGCAAACCTGCCAAAAAGGAAAAAATGCCTGTTTCTACTTGCCGATGCTCGCCAAATGTTTCATAATCCATAAACAAACCAATGGAATCTGCTTCAGGAGCCAGTTGCTGAAGCCAATCGGTAAACTTAGCAGGTGTGAGCGGATATGCCGGCCAGTTAGGATCAGAAAACCGGAATGAAATATCGTCTGAAAGTGTGTAGTTTCTCAAAAGCAGAGGAAATTCAGGCAAAGACTCCAGTTCGTAAATATGATTCGGACTGTTCAAGCCAAGCATCCTGTCAGTACCTTCTGTAACCATGCCTGTGAAACCCATTTCTTTCACAAGTTCGGCTATGCGATCGTTAAAAATCAACTCAGTGTTTCTGAAAGTAGCTGGCTCATAATCAAAAAGTTCTTTCAACTTTTGCTTGTGAAGCAGCACCTGCCTTTCAAACTCCGTTTCAGAAAAAATACTGGAAAGCGAATGATAAAATGTTTCACCCAAAAACTCTACGCAACCGGTTTTCAACAAGTCTCTGAATGAATCGATGACTTCTGGTCGGTGAAGTTCAAACTGCTCGAGAACAGTGCCTGAGAAAGAAAACGTGGCCTTGAACTTTCCTTTTGACCGTTGAATAGCTTGCCGGATTAGCCCGTTGGTTGGCAAATAGCAATTGTCGGCAATCCGGTGCAAAATTTCTGTATTCTGCTGAATGGCAAAGTATTGATGGTCTACACCAATCTTAAAAAAACTATAATCTTTTATGCGAAAAGGCTGGTGAACCTGAAAATAAAATACAACCGATGCCATAGCTTGCTTTGGGTGATTGGGGGTCAATTAGTACAAACCCTTGTAAACCTCCAAAACATCTTGAGCAGAATCGTCCCAAGTCAATTCGTTTATGATTTTTCGGGTACGCTCAGTGGTATCTTGTCTTATGCCTTCATAGTTGAGCAAAGCATAAATATAATTAGCGAATTTATCTGTATCCCAAAAGTCGGCTTTAAGCGAAAATTGCAACACTTCAGAAACGCCAGATTGATTTGAAATTACACAAGGAACGTCGGCCGCAGCAGCCTCAAGAGCCGAAAGCCCAAAAGGCTCAGAAACCGATGGCATAAAATAAACATCAGACATAGCCAATATGCGTTTCACATTCGACTTGCTCAAAAAACCACCAAAAATAAACTTATCAAAAATGCCTCGTTCCATGGTTTGAAGTTTCAGGGCTTCGAGCATATCGCCCACACCTGCCACAAAAAACACAACATTCGGGTATCGTTGAACGAGTTTCCAAGCCGTATCCACCATAAATTCAGGCCCCTTTTGAAAAGTTACCCTTCCTAAAAACAACACAATCTTCTGACCAGTATCATTTGGAATTCTGGCTACGTCTTCTGGGTTTATTGCGTTGTGAACCGGATAAAACTTAGCTGGATCTATGCCATAGTGCACTACTGCACATTCTTTGGTGTAGTTGCTCACAGGTATCACCCTATCAGCTTTTTCCATGGCTAATTTTTCAATTTTATACACAGAATCCCAATCACCTTTAGCTACATCTTCTCCTACCCTATCCGTTTCAAGCGAGTGAACATGCAATACCAAAGGTTTTCCTGTAAGTTCCTTCAATTTTAACGCTGCTGGGTAAGTGACCCAATCGTGCGCATGGATCACGTCGAAATCTTTCCCTTCAGCCACTTTAGCAACCACTTCTGTGTAGGTGGCCACTTTTTCCATGATGTTGGCTCCATAGGGCTCGTTGTTGCCATACAACGCCCGAATTTCGTGAGGTTCAGTCAGAGCTTTAATATCTTTATAGAAAAAGGTTTTCAATGGATAGGGACTTAATTCCGCATCTACTTCCACCACTTCCACTCCCTTTTTGATACTGATGGGCTCATCGGGCTCAGTACCTAAACCATAAAAATTCAAGCCAACAATGTCAACGTTTTCCAATTTTTGCTCTTTGGAAGAATGTGGCACAATTAGCGTGATTTCGGCGTATTTGTTCAAGGCATTTACCAAGCCAAAACAGGCAGTGCCTAAGCCACCAGTCAAGTAGGGAGGAAACTCCCATCCGAGCATCAAAATCTTTGGTCTTCTAATCATTGCGAAAAAGCGTTTAGATTAACTAAATCTTAATTTTTATTGTGATCTGTTAAAATTTTCACAAAATTAGGGGATATTTTTTAGAAATTCATATTCAAATTACAGCAATCTATTAAATTTTTATTAAAAACTCGATCACCTGATTGTTAAACTATGCTTTTCTATAAATCAAGCCAATTATCGAATTTAGTAATCTTCGTCTTCAAGCATTTCCAGCAATTCTGCCAGCTCATCCAATTCGCTTATTCCAGGCCTTATTTCTACTGAACCCCGAAGCATAACTCCAGCCGGTTGAACCGAATCAATCAATTCAGACAACTGATCTGCCTCAGCTTTGAAGCCCAACAGCAAGCGAGAAATACTGCTGGCATAGGTGAGCTGCATTAAGTGGTGTTCGTTGAAATCGTCGGGATACAGCCAGTTGTCAGACTTGATCAACAAACTTATTGGTTCGCCATTGTCTGATTTAATGGCATCGAGAAATTCATCCGACATATCCTCGAATGCCCATGACAACAAGGGCTCAACAGCCAAAGTGGCCAACTTGTTGAAAACACCTAAGTTGCTCGTAGATACTACCTGAGGTTGATACATTCGCACCACCTTTTCAACCACCTCCCACTCCAAATTTCCGCATTCTGCCACAACCTTTACGCCTGCCAGCCAGCCCGTAATGGCAAAAAATGTATCCTGGCTTAAAACAGTGCCTAAACTTTCGTCAAAATTGAAACCAAGATAATCTACTCCCATGCCCGCACAATAGCGTGCATCCGTCAGGTTGGCAATCCCCGTCACATAAACTGTTGTTTTCAATGCCATAATGTCAAAAGTAAGATGTTTGCAAACAACTTGGAATAAAATGTGTTTTTATTTGCTGCAAATTAAAGAACAAATGGCTGTAGAAAAATTGACCGACAGTAATATTGAGGCTGCTTTGGCCGGAAATGAAAAAGTTATCATCAAGTTTTTTGCTGACTGGTGCGGCAGTTGCAAATTGGTATCACCAAAGTTTAACAGGCTTTCAGGCGACGAGCGGTTTGCGGGAATTCGCTTTTTGGAAGTAAATGCAGAAGAAAACCAAGTTGCCAGAAAAAAAGCAGGCGTTTCGAACCTACCATTTTTTGCTACCTTTAAAAATGGAGAGCTGATAGAAGCCTATCCTACCAGCAAAGAAGAAGCCATAGTAGGAATGCTGACCAACCTGAACTAAGACATGAAACTACCAGCAATAAAAAAGGCTGTTGAAAGCTATACAATTGCAGAATTAAATGCAGCTGAACAAGCACTTATGGAAGAGCGAACTCCCGAAATAGCCATTGAAGGTGATGATGAAGGAGAACAACTCACCCACGTGTTGGCAGCAGTATTTATAAAAGAAAAAATGGAAACCGAAGGATTGGACTACTTAACAGCGCTCCGCCAATATACCTTAAGGGTGAGAACTTCTATTTCCTGACTAACTTTGCAGCATGAGTAAAAACGGGCGTGTATTGGTGGCCATGAGCGGGGGAATAGATAGTTCCTTAGCGGCGGTATTGCTTCATGAACAAGGCTTCGAAGTGGTGGGCATGACCATGAAAACCTGGGACTACAGCACATCTGGCGGTTCGAAAAAAGAAACAGGGTGTTGCAGCCTGGACTCCATAAACGATGCCAGAAACATTGCAGTAAATCTTGGCTTTCCACATTACATTCTAGATATCCGGGCTGAGTTTGGAGACTCTGTTATCGACCATTTTACAAGTGAATACTTGAATGGCAGAACACCAAATCCATGTGTACTCTGCAATACGCATATCAAATGGGATGCCCTTCTTCGCCGAGCAGACATGCTCGACTGTGAATGGATTGCTACCGGACACTATGCCAAAGTGCGAAGTGAAGAAAACCGTTTTTTTATTAGCAAAGGCAAAGATCTAAACAAAGATCAATCGTATGCACTTTGGGGGGTGAGTCAGGAAAGTCTTTCCAGAACCATGCTACCGCTTGGCAACCTTACCAAACCAGAAATAAGGCAGATGGCCACCGATAAAGGTTTCGTTGAACTCGTAAACAAATCAGAATCTTATGAAATATGTTTTGTTCCCGACAACGACTACCGCAGTTTTTTAAAACGAAGAGTTCCTGGACTGGAAATGGAGGTAGCTGGCGGAAATTTTGTGATGAAAGATGGCACTGTAGTTGGCCAGCATGAAGGTTATCCGTTTTACACAATCGGGCAACGAAAAGGGCTGGGCATTGCTTTTGGCAAACCTGTTTTTGTTACCGAAATCAGAAAAGAAACCAATGAAGTGGTTTTAGGTGACCTGAGCGGTCTCACTAAAAACTACATGACGGTTTCAAAAATCAACCTCATGAAATATGAAAAACTGATTGGGCGAGATTTGGAAACGGTGACCAAAGTTCGATACAATGACGAAGGGGTTCCGGCACGAATAAGCCAACTCGCTGACGACATGCATGTGTTTTTTCACGAAGGTGTTACTGCCATTGCACCTGGGCAAGCTGCCGTTTTCTACGAAGGCGACGATGTAATTGGTGGTGGCTGGATTATGAGTAGCGCAAATATTTAATCTTTAATTTTTGTTGAGTATGAAACTTTTCTTATGCCTCCTTGTGTCTTATTTTTTTGTTTCGATTACTGCATGGTCGCAAAATTATACCCTAAAAAACTACTTCGAAGGCATTGAAAATTTCAATATGCCTTTGGATGCAGTGCAGTCACCGGGAGATTCAAAATCCTGGTATGTGGCAGAACAGCGGGGAAAAGTTTTTAAAGTGTCTCAGGAAGGCTCCAAATGGACAAAGTCTTTGTTTTTCGATATATCCGAACAAGTTTCACAAAAAGGATATGAAACCGGATTGCTAGGTCTCGCATTTCATCCGGACTATGAAAAAAACGGACAAGTATTTGTTTCATTCACCCAAGGTCAAGGAAATGGTATGCAATCTTTTGTGCAACGAATTATAGCGAAAAATGGAAAGCCTGACATGCCAAACATTAGCACATTTATTCAACAACCACAGCCTTACGAAAACCACAATGGGGGTTGCATTTTATTTGGTCCTGACAAATACTTATACATTTCATACGGCGACGGTGGCTCTGGCGGTGACCCAAAAAACAATGCCCAGAACCCGCAAACACTATTAGGCAAAATTCTAAGAATTGATGTCAACAAATCTGCCAATGGAAAACCTTATGGCATTCCTTCCGACAATCCGTTTGTGAATAAGGAAGGATTTTTACCTGAAATCTATGCTTATGGACTCCGCAATGTTTGGCGTATGACTTTCGACAGCCAAACTGGTCAACTTTGGGCAGGCGATGTAGGTCAAAATGCTTACGAAGAAATAGATATCATTGAAAAAGGGGCGAATTACGGTTGGCGACTAAAAGAAGGATTTGAATGTTTCAAACCCAAAGCAGGCTGCGAACAGTCGAACCTGAAAGCACCGGTTTATGCATATTCGCAAAGTAATGGCGATAGATCTATTACAGGTGGATTGGTCTACAGAGGCAAAAAACTGCCAAAACTGGATGGACAATATGTGTATGCCGATTTTATTACTGGAAGAATTTGGGCCTTAAAAACCAACGTTTCAGGGGTTCCCGACAACAAAGTATTGATTGATGATGTAAATCCTCGTCATCAGATTTCGCATTTTGTGCAATCACCTCAACAGGAATTACTTGTTTTGTCGCATTCGGGCGGCATGCTGATGGAGTTGGTTCAGTCAGATACGCCCTGAGGTTTTTAACCTGCATGAATTTCCTGATACACAATTACCTGGTTACTCTTCCGCTGGGGCTTATGCTTGCAGGGTTTCTTTTTACCTTGGCATGCGATTTATTTGGCAAACCCAAATGGGCAGCATGGGTTTCGTTTGGCTTCATGGTAGCTACCATGGGTGTGTTCCTCACCTCTGGAGTCGAAACATCAGACATTTTGTATGGAGATATATACAAAACAATATTCTGCGACGACTTCAATTATAAGTATTGTGGCATTGCTGTATTTGCTGGTTGCATAGCAATTGCCATGAGCATTTTCCAAACCAGAAACCTGGCATTTAAGCTACCTCCTGAGTTTTTCTATCTCATTTTTCCATTTTTCATTGGTCTATTCGTGCTTTCATCTGCCAGGCATGCCTTGGTTTTTTACTTAGCTCTCGAAATGGTTTCTGTGCTTTCGTATATAATGGTTTCACTTCAAAAAAAACCACTCCAGCACGAAGCTTCTTTTCGGTATTTAAGCACTGGCGTTGCCTCTTCCGCTGTTATGATCATGGGCATGAGCTGGCTGGTGATGCAAACAGGCAGTCTTCAGCTAGACGATTGGTTTTGGAACAACGAAGAAAATAGTCAAACCCTGTTGAGCTATGTTCCTCTACTATTTTTTCTGGCAGGCTTACTTTTTAAGGTTACCGCTTTCCCCTTGCACATTTGGGCACCAGATGTATATGAAGCGGGTCCAACACCTGTAATTGCCTTACTTTCTGTTGCACCAAAAGTTGTAGCAGCCGGATTTTTGGCTGGCTATCTTCATAGCACGCCCATTATGGTTGGTATTGTTATTATTACCATATTAATTGGAAACTTAGGAGCCATTTTTCAACAAAATGCAAAGCGTCTGATGGCCTATTCTTCTATTGCACAAGCTGCATTTCTGCTCATCCCTTCCATTGTTTCAGGCGAATCAAGAGAGCAAGTTTTTCTATTGTACGCTTCTGTATATGCCCCCATGAAACTCGCCTTTTTTGTTGGAATTTATCCGGTTGAGCAACAATTCAAGTTTGTGAATTATGATTCCTTTCAAGGTTTAGGTAAAAAATATCCTTTGTATTTTGGTTTGTTTACACTGGCTGCGGTATCACTTATCGGTTTACCACCCACCGGAGGCTTCACAGCCAAGTTAATTTTATTCACGTACTTGATTGGGCAACCATTTACTGGCGACTTCTCTTGGATCTATTACATCGCTATGTGGGTAGCAGTAGCGAGCATAGGTGTTTCTATTTACTACTATTTAGCTGTACCCTTCAGGGTTTGGTTTCGCCAAAAAAACGAACATGCTGACCTAAAGATTTCAGCTTCAGACTATGTGCTTATGCTCATACTCTCCATACTATTTGTACTGCCGTTTATCAATCCATCTTGGATTATAGCCCGCTGATGCCAAACATACTTGTGGTAGACAATTTCGATTCCTTCACCTGGAACCTTGTCCATTATCTGCAAATTGGTGGTGCCTCTATAACCTTGAAAAGAAACAATGAACTGAAAGAACTTGATGTTTCAAACTATCAGGGTGTATTGCTTTCTCCAGGGCCGGGAGAACCAACCCATTCTGGAGATTTGCTTTGGTTTCTGAACGAAATTGCCACTTTAAAGCCCATACTAGGAATTTGCCTCGGTCACCAAGCCATTGGAAGTTATTTTGGCGCAAATCTTGTGAAGGGCAATCCTAT
>JBBRCC010000024.1:0-46420 GCA_038205175.1 Cytophagales bacterium
GCTGGATGCCACAGGCAAAGTGGTTTATAAAAAAACCGACCTACAAGGGGTTGAAAATTTGTCTGTTTTGCTGAAGCCTGGCTTCTACTTGGCCAAAGTTCAAACCAGGAAAGGCAGCCAAACGGTGAAGTTGGTGGTGGAGTGAGCCCGAGGCAATAGGTTGACCCAAAACTAAAAAAGTCATTCCGATCTGCAGAGAACGGAATGACTTAAATCAAACTGTGTTTTTGAGGAATCCGGTCTGGAACAAACGCATCATATCTGACAAAGTCAAGTCTCCCAGGTTGACCCGACATGGATTAAATCATGTGAAACAAAATCGGGTTGTGGTTTTCAAAACGGTATTGGTATGAATTTTTTAAACTCAAGTCTGGCTTTATCAGCAAAAATTATCAATGCCTTTCCTACTTTTGAACCCAGTATCGGATCATCGCCATCATGTTCTCCATTTTCAAGAAAAGTGCAAAAATAGAACCTCAGGTAAAAAGTGGCCTGTCGGTCGATTTGCATTCTCATTTTTTACCTGGACTCGACGATGGAGCAGAGACTTTGGAGGAATCGCTGGAGATGCTGCGGGCGTTTGCCGATTTTGGTTATACCAAAGTCATTACCACCCCACATCTGATTTATGAATTTTATAAACATGATGAAAACACCATCAGGGAGAGCTGTCAATGGATGAATGAACAGTTGGTGGCCGAAGGAATTAACCTGCTGGTAGAACCCGCTGCTGAGTATTTTCTCGACGACCATTTTATGGAACGGGTTGAAGCTGAAGACGATAGCTTCATCACTTTCGGGAAAAGCAAATTCCTGCTATTCGAAACGCCGGTAATGAACGAACCCATTTACCTGAAGCAAGCTTTGTTTAAACTCAGGATGATGGGCTACAATCCTGTGATGGCGCACCCAGAACGCTATGCCTACTTGCAGTACAAATTCGACAAGGTTCAAGAATTGTTTGATGGGGGCTTGTACTTGCAAGTCAATATTATGTCGCTGGCGGGCTACTACAATAAGGTGGCGCAAAAGTTAGCCGAAAAGCTCATTGATATGGATATGGTTCATTTTTTGGGGTCAGACTGTCATAAACCCAGGCAACTGGTTGTTTTGAAGGATGCCTTTAAAACCAAACATTATCAAAAGGCGCTGGGTTTGGACTTGAAAAATAACAAGCTCTGACAATGCAGGTTTTTGTGACAGGGGCAACCGGTTTGGTGGGTAGTTTTGTGGTGAAACAACTCTTGCAGTACGATCATACTGTAAAAGCACTTCGTAGGCCCCAAAATCCCTTAAAAATGGCCGATGATTTTGCCCACGATGTGCAATGGGTAGAAGGCGACCTGGACGATGTGGCGCTGCTCACCAAAGAAATGGAAGATTGCCAGGCGGTAGTTCATGCGGCTGCGTTGGTTTCCTTCGATCCAGCCGACCACGACAAACTTTTTCAGGTGAATCTGGAAGGCACCAAAAACATGCTGAATGCGGCGCTGGTACAACAGCATAAACCGATTTTTTGCTTCATAAGCTCTGTGGCAGCCTTGGCCAACAAGCCCGGCAAAACTGTATTGAATGAATCTGCACTTGGAGACGCAGAAACTGTATTTTCTCCGTATGGGAAAAGCAAGTTTTTGGCAGAGTTGGAACTCTTTCGGGCAGAATCTGAAGGTTTATCGGTGTTTGCCATCAATCCAAGTATGGTGCTGGGGCCCGGGTATGCTGGTCAAGGCTCAACCGCATTGCTCACTTATGCTACAACAGCCAGATTTTTCACCCCAACCGGACTGATGAACTATGTAGATGTGCGTGATGTGGCAAAACTTGTAGTGCAATTGCTATTGAAGCCAGAGGCGTGGGGTAAACGCTTCATTGCCAGTGCAGGAAATATTGCCTATCCTGATTTCTTTTCAAAAGTGGCTCAGCTTTCAGGTGTTCGTTCTCCAACTTATCCGGTTGGGCCTTTTTTGTCTGATTTGGGTTGGCGATTCAGCGCCATTGCAGCTTTTTTTACCGGGAAACGGCCCATGCTCACCAGGCAATCTGCCAGGGCGGCTTTGCGAAAGGTGACATACAAAAGCGGAAATTTGCCAGCTGTCTTGCCTGACTTTCTATACGTTCCGCTGGAAGAAACGTTGAACTGGGCGCTTTCAGGCATTCGAAAACAGGCATAGAAAAAGCGGCTCTCAGCCGCTTTACGTCAAATCAAAAAAAGTTGAAACTATTCAACAGGAGTAGCTCTGTTGTATTTTTTGTTGAATTTCTCCACACGTCCGGCAGCAGAGAAAGAAGATTTCTTGCCAGTGTAGAATGGATGTGAAGCAGAAGAAGTTTCAACTTTGACAACAGGATATGTGTTGCCGTCTTCCCAAACGATGGTTTCGCTAGAGCCCATGGTCGACTTAGATAAAAATTTGAAGTCGCTGCTCAAATCCTGAAACACTACGAACTTGTATTGGGGATGGATATTTTTTTTCATGGTGCTAAACCAGTTTAATGGATTCTTTTTCCAAAAAGGAATGCAAAAGTAAGGGTATGATTTCAATCTACAAATTTTCAGTCAAATAAACTTGGAGAATTACCCGGCCTCGGTATCTTCAAATGCTTGTAGGCCAGATCGGTTGCTTCTCTGCCACGGGATGTTCTTTTCAAATAGCCTTCCTGAATCAAAAATGGTTCGTACACTTCTTCGAGGGTTTCGGCCTCTTCGCCGCAGGCTGTGGCTATGGTACTGATGCCTACCGGACCACCTTTGTATTTTTCAATAATGGTCAGCAGTATTTTGTTGTCCATTTCATCGAGGCCATGTGTGTCAACATTCAGGGCATCGAGAGCCATTTTGGCTATGCCCATGTCGATGGTGCCGCTGCCTTTAATTTGGGCAAAATCTCTGGTTCTCCGAAGTAAATTATTGGCAATTCTGGGGGTGCCACGGCTTCTTCGGGCAATTTCGTAGGCAGCCTCTCCTTCCATCGGTGTTTGCAAAATGAAAGCAGAACGTTTCACAATGGTGGTGAGCAAATCGGCATTGTAGTATTCCAACCGGCAATTGATGCCAAACCGGGCTCTAAGTGGAGAAGTGAGCAAACCTGAACGGGTGGTGGCGCCAACAAGTGTAAAAGGGTTCAAGCCTATTTGCACAGACCTGGCATTGGGTCCACTGTCGAGCATGATATCGATTTTGTAATCTTCCATGGCTGAGTATAGATACTCTTCCACCACAGGGCTCAGGCGGTGAATTTCGTCGATAAACAGCACATCCGACGACTCCAGGTTGGTGAGCAAACCTGCCAAATCACCCGGTTTTTCCAGCACTGGACCCGATGTGATTTTAATGTTCGAACCAAGTTCATTGGAAATAATGAGGCTCAATGTGGTTTTGCCCAAGCCTGGCGGGCCGTGTAACAGCACATGGTCAAGAGCTTCGCCACGTTTTTTGGCGGCTGAAACAAAGATTTTAAGGTTTTCAACTATTTTTTCCTGTCCGGTGAAATCGTCGAAAGAAAGAGGGCGAAGGGCCCGCTCAATATCTTTTTCAGGTCCCGGCAGGTCGTCTTGAGCTCCCGATAAATAGCTTTCTCTCATGCTGGCTTAGTTGGTGATGAGTAGGGTAAAACTGTTGAGAAATGATGTGCCGTATCTTCGCATGGCTCCACGGGCAGGGCCACCGGTCGGCATTCCGGTGAAATCAAATGTGGATTTGCTACAAGTATCTCGCATAAAAAATCCTGAATTGTCTACTAAAATCTGACAGGAATCGTTGATGTTGTGTGGACTTAGTCGCTCAAATGCCCGGTAATCGTTCGATGCTTGCCGGTACACAATAATCCCTTTCCAACCTCCTTGAATGTAAATAAAAGACATGTCGCTTTGCTTAAGTGGCAACGCTTCCACACTGTTTAGGTTCAGTTCGACCCGCACAAACTTGTCAGCAATTACCTGCTGCGGTACTTCGTCTTTGCAGGACAGCAAACAGGATATTAAAAATAAAAAGACCAGAGATTTACGCATAAATTCAGGTCAAAAATACACTTTTGAACCGAGCTTTTATTTAACTGATGAACCAAACTAATTTTAACGCCGAGCTTTTTAACCTCAACAATGCTGAAATCCAAGCCATCCAAAGCAAACATTGGTTGGTTACAGGAGGGGCAGGGTTCATAGGCTCTCACCTGATTGAAACATTGCTGTTGGCCGGAGCAGCTAGAGTTACGGTACTCGACAACTTTTCAACGGGATTTCCCGAAAATGTTTCACCATGGCTTCAACATCCTGCTTTTAGATTGGTAGAAGGAAGCATTACGGACGAGAAAAAAGCAGCTGACGCCATGGCGGGAGCAGACCTGGTGCTTCATCAGGCTGCCTTAGGTTCCGTGCCTCGAAGCATCAAAGATCCTCTCGCTACCCACCATGCTAATGTTACAGGTTTTATTACTGTGTTGAATTCAGCGAGAGAAGCTGGGGTGAAAAGGGTTGTGTATGCTTCTTCAAGTTCAGTTTATGGCGATTCGCCCAAGTTGCCCAAGTCGGAAACAGATAGCGGAAAGCCTCTTTCTCCGTACGCTGCTACCAAGTGGATAAACGAAATTTACGCAGATATTTTTGCCCGAACCTATGGAATGGAAATCATTGGTCTTCGGTATTTCAATATTTTTGGTCCACGCCAAAGCCCGAATGGGCCCTATGCTGCAGTAATTCCGTTGTTTATCGACAGGTTGAAAAGTGGCCTGCCCTGCGAGATAAACGGAAACGGAACCATAACCCGGGATTTTACCTATGTGGCCAATGCTGTTCAGGCAAATTTAAAAGCAGCTCTATCAGAAAATGTAACAGCAATAAATCAGGTTTACAATGTGGCTTGTGGCGAACAGCTTTCTCTCAATGAGCTGGTTGCCATTTTGTCAGAGCATCTCGGTGTCGAAATTCCCTCCACCTACCGGGCCGAACGCCCTGGCGATATTAAAGCAAGTTTGGCTGATATTGGAAAAGCTCAAAACCTGTTGGGCTATTTTCCTCAGGCAACCGTGAAAGCCGGCTTGGGCAGTTTGATTGGCCAAAGTTGATTCCTGCAAAACCTAAATTCGATACCTTTTGCCGAAAATACATGTGTTTTAAAATGAAAAATTAGCATAATTCGACAATAAAAGTAGTCTTTTTTTCACTCAACAATTTTTCATGTAAGTTCTAAGGCTGATAGCCAAAACCTCTGTCGAAAGAATTGCAAAATTTAACCCATCGTTTGTAAAATAATGATTACTTGAATATTAAGAATTTGTAATTACTTTTGAATTATGAACAATTCACTATGTTCATAAATAATTGAAATTTGGGACTTAAAAACCTGAAAATCAGTAATTTGTCAAATTAACAACATTAAAGTAATGAACCGATTTTTACGCCAGTTTTGCTCTGGGGCATTGTTCGTATTCAGTTTTTTTCTTGCCTCACCATTGTTTTCCCAAAATCTTCTATCTTATGCAGGCAATTCAGGTAGAGAACGCTTCAACGACGTTTTTGAATTGTCGAATGGAAAACTGCTTGTTTCCGGCCAGGCCGACAACCTAGGTTGGCTTCCGGCTAGCACTCCGGTCACAACCTTGACCATAAACCTGGCGCCAGGTTTTTCTTCCATCACATCGTCCGACAGCAAGGTAGCTTTCATCATGTTGCTGAACAGCACCCAAACCACTATTGAGCATGTGTTAAGATTTCCTGCCAACACAGTGGCCGACGTGTCCCGCATCAGAACTACCAATGAACAAGGAAGTGCAACAGGCACGATGTACATCAGTGGTAGACGAACATTTACGTCAGACCCGACACAAGACGGGTACTACATTGCCAGACTTGACAACAATTTTGTAGGCGGTACTCCAACAACCTGTTCCTGGTTTTATCCGGTAAGTGCGCCACCACGGGGCGCTTCTGTTTCATCTTACAAAACCATTCAACCCTGGGATGTTGGAAACGATGGATCTGTTATTTTTGGCAGAGGCACTGATTATGACTGGAACTGGGCAGCTATTGAAAAACTAGATGCCAATGGCAACAGAATAGTGGTTGAAAACTGGCCATATCAGACAGGCACAAATGGAGAACAAAACTACAAACCTGCTAGTGCCTACACAGGAGGAACAGTTGGGTTTAGTAGTATTTTATTGAAAGCACAGCGTTCGGGCTCACTTCGTTCCAGTGTTAATGGCACTGCATACTGGAATGGCTACAACTACAATGCGCTCGACGAAAATGGAAATGCCAGAAAAGGCAAATTTCCCGACGATTGGTTTTTTGGTGCAGCTGAAGGCGAAACACCAGGAGATGGTCGAATATATGGCAGGCTAACCCAGAGCACCAATTACAATGCATCCATTGTAGGTTACAGAACAAACTTTGCAAGCACCCGCCCAACTGCCCGTCTAGGTTCTATCGTAATCGACAGGCGTGACAATCACTTGTATTTTGGTTATAGTACACAATCTGCATTCAGAACAACTTCTGGAGGGTATATTCCTGATTTTGAGCCGGTTGTAGTAGCCATGAATCCTGCTGGAGCCATTAAATGGTGGGCCAGACTATATGACCAGTATGGGATTTCCGAACCTGACCAATACATTGACGCTTTAGAAATTGACTATGCCAGCGATTATTTGGTAGTACTTGCCCGGCAACATGGGTTTAATGTCAACATGTTTTGGAAGGGTAATCAACTTACCTACAATGGCGCAGCCAATGGTTTTAAAAATGCAAACTCGGGAGTGAATACCATTCAAACCGGGCACTACACCTGGTTGGGCAAATACGATTTGATTCGTGTTCCTGTTGGACCATTGCCTGTTCAACCCAAAATTTACCATGCAACTTATGTAACCGAATATTCCGACAATCCCAGTGGTTTGGGTGTGCCGAGTAATGACCCCAAATTAGACAGGTGGCCAATTCCAAACTCGGGCTTTCCTGATTTGAATACCACAAAAGGACTCACGAAAATATCCGTAGCCAGAAATGGGAATGTTTTTCTGGTGGCACAAGGTCGAAGAACCATCACCACCTCAGATGCTCACCAAAAAATGCCTAAACCGGGCACAGGAAGTGTCTCGGCCTGGAACCAGTTTATCAGGGTTTATCGACCTGATTTGTCGGCACCCATTTATTCTACTTTGCTCACAGGCGCCTGGGATACGCTTACTGGTATTGGAGGCTCAAACACGCAAGTTACAGCTGCAATTCCAACTTTAAACGGAGTTTATGTAACTGGCTACCATGAAGCTGATCCATCATCAGGAGTGGCCAGACCCAATGTTATTCCAGTTGCCAACGTTCCAGCCTGGGGTGCTGCAACTCCTTCCGGTGAGTCGGCCATTTTTGGTCGCCTGGAGTTTGTGGTTGATAACCCTGTTGGACTAAACCTAACAAACAGCAATTTTTGTTCTCAATCAGGAAGCAATACCGGCACCATGAGTTTTGTGCCGCCACCTGCATTTTTAGTTTCTTATGGAGTAGGAAATCAGTTCAGGATCGAACTTTCTGATGTAAACGGACTTTTTGCCGAACAAGGTGGCACCACCACCTTACTTGGAACTGTAAATTCTACCTCGAATACTGTTCAAAACATCAATTATACCATTCCAATTGGTCATCCTTCTGGAAATGGATATGGCATGCGGGTTAGTACCACCAATCCGGTAACTCGTGGATTTTGGTACAATGTGCAGGTAGTGAATGCCGCACCTGCTACTCCGGGAGCAATAGCCGGACCATCTTCGGTTTGTTCCAACACAGCAAGTGTGGCATTGTACACCATCAACAAGGTTACAAATACCACTGTGTACCAATGGGAAATTTCGCCCACAGTAGGAAATCAAGCTGACCCATGCGACATTCCTGGATGTGCAGGTAAAATTTCAGGGTCAGATACAGCCGGAGTAGTGGTTTGGAACCCAAGTTATGCCGGCACAGCTACTATAAGAGTAAGGGCTACAAACACCTGTGGAGCTAGTGCCTGGCAAACTTTTAATGTGACTAACATTGCGCCTTGCATCACCACAAATACAAGTGTTGATGTTTGTGCAGGTGGGAATCTAACGGTTGCATTCACAGTTCCTGCGGGTGTAACAGTAGGCGGTACAAACCAATTTGTGGCTGAGCTATCGGATGTTTCAGGCAATTTCCCCGGAACAGACATTGGCACTGCAAACAACATTAGCGCAGGACCAGGACCTTTGAACGGAACTGTGAATGCTACACTTCCCGGATCGACTGTTGCGGGTTCGAATTACAGATTTAGGGTAAAAGGTATTTCTGGCACTACTCCAGTTGTTTCTTCTTTGCCATCAAGCGCCATCAGCACCATTCGAAATATTCCGGTGGTTCCCGGCACTCCAACTGGGTCGAATAGCCTTTGTCTCAACAGCTTGGCCAGCAATTATGCCTATTCAGTGAGCACTGTATCTGGAGCCACATCTTATGAATGGCAAATTTTACCAGATTCGGCAGGTGTAGTTGTTTCTGGCGTAGATCCAACAGCAACAATCACATGGAACAATATACTGGGTTCGCCACAACTTAGAGTTCGGGCCAAAAATAGTTGCGGAGTAAGTGCCTGGTCGGCAGCTTTTACAATCAATGTTGTCAACTGTTTGCAAATTACATCGACCACACCTGCAGGGCCATTTTGCGCCAGTCAAACAGGCGTTGTGGCCAACTTTAGCATTCCAACTGGTGTAACCTTCAATGGTGGCAACACCCTAACAATAGAAATTTTCGATTTAACCAACAATGTTATTTCAACAGGACTAGGGAGCATCACTTATGTAGTTGCCAGCCCTTCAACCGGTTCCACTGCCAGCTTTAGTATTCCTGGCAATCTTGCTCAGGGAAATTATGTGATGAGGCTGAGGGCCTCGAATCCTGTTCGAACCGGTAGTAATTTCGCTTTCACTGTAAACCCATCAAATTTAAATACGCCGGGTTCTATTTCTGGAAGCACAACTCCTACTTGTGGGCAAACTTCAGTCGCCTATTCTATAGGAGCAGTAACGGGAGCAACGGGCTACATTTGGTCATTAAATCCTGCATCGGTTGGCACAATCTCTGGTTCTGGAACTGCCATCACCATTAACTTTGCAAGTACCTACCAAGGCGGAAATGTTTCGTTGAGTGTGATGGCAACCGGGGCTTGCCAAAATAGCGCAGCTTCAAACCTTTCGATTACACCAGGATGCACAGCACCTACAGCTCCAACAGTTCCTGTGCCGAATGCGGCAGGCAATTTTAGATCCAGGCAAAACGGGAACTGGTTTACCTTCAATACCTGGGAAAGCTGGAATGGCTCAGCTTGGGTAACCGCCACGGCATTCCCTGCAAGCACAAGCGGAATAATTCAAATCCAAAATGGGCACACCGTAAACCTGCACTGGCCTGTTAATGTCACATCATCGAACAGCCCTGGCTTAAGCACCACACTCAACGCCGTCTCCGTTTCTTCTGGTATTACTTTAAATGGCGGCATTGTTGGAAATGGCGGCGCAGCATGGCGAACTACCGATGGGGGCATAACATGGAGTACCGTAACCACAAGCACAGTTCAAAACCTCAACTCAGTTTCTACATTTAATAGTGGTCAAAGAATTCTTGCTGTTGGCAATTCAGGAACAATATTGAGAGGTGATGGAGGGGCTGCAAATACCACCGGAGGCCCGAATTGGAATGCTGCTTTCACATTGACTGCCAATGGAAATGGAACACCTATAACAACTGATTTCAACTGTGTAGATATAAATGGAGGAGATGGTCTTATTGTGGGAAACGATGGCCGGATGATAATAGCGACCAGTTTGGGAGCAACTTTGAACGACCGAACCTCAGTAATTGGGACTTCTACAAATTTGCGAGGATGTTATATTTACGCAAACGGTGGGAATCGGCAAGCTCATATCATTGGAGACAACGGCTATTACAGAAACACAAATCAAATTGCATGGATCACCAATCCAGCATGGAACTCTGCCCAAACCTTGTCAGGAAGTCCACAATTGAACTCCATTGCCTTTTACAACAGCGCAAATGCAAATGCAATTGGTGTGATTGTTGGGAATGGAGGGGTTATTTTTAGAACAACAAACAGCGGAACAACCTGGACAACTATCACTTCGCCCACTACCCAACATTTACTTTCGGTTCGTTGGGCAGCTAATGCCGATGTTTTTGCCGTGGGCGACAATGGAACATTGATCAACTCAAGAGACGATGGCGCAACCTGGATTCTTGTGGATGTTGGCACCACAGCGCAACTTAGATGTGCAAATCCTGGAAGCGCTTCAGATCGAAATCATGGATTTGCTGTAGGTGCATCAGGTACCATCATTGCAGGGGTCACTTCTGGTGGTCCGGCATTGAACTTAGACCAGGTAGTTGTAGAAAATGGTGCAACCATAAATGTAGGACTTCGGGATGTTACATGGAGCAATGGCACAGGCATGGAGCTGGATGTGGCAGGAACAATTGACATGTTGGAGTCTCCCTATATATTCGAATGGGCAAATACAGCAGGCATAGAAATTGCGTTTCGACCAACTGGCGTCTATCGTCATGGACGAAACGGCGGAAGTGCTCAAAGAGACCTCATAGGGCGATTTCAGACAAATGCTCCAACAGTGTATTGGCTTCCAAACTCGCTTTGTGAAATTTACGGAGTCACAAACTCTTCGCCATTTTTGAAAGCATTAGCTTTTTCCAATTTCACTTGGAACTGCGCACGACAATCTTCCGCAATCACCATGAACAACCCCTCACTTTCTGTGGGAGGCACCTTCCTGGTTCAAAATACCAACAACCAAACTCTCTCGCATCAATCTGCTTCACCTGTTACAGCAACTCTCAACTTCCCCACATTTAGGCAAGATAATGGCATTTTCAGCTTTTACGACAACAACAGTGAAACATCGAGGGTCACCTTAAACTGCCAAAATTTTGTAATGAATGGGGGTACATTTAACCCGATGTTGGACAGGGGACTAGCCATCATCAATGTTGCTACCCAATTCACTCAAACAGGAGGCACCATCAATATGAACCCTTCTGGCGATGCCCGAAAAGGCTGTGTTTGGAACATGATGGGGCATTTTAACCAAACCGCAGGAACTTTTTCACAAACCAACACTTCCGCAACATCCATTCTTTTTCCCCAATCTCCAGTATTTTTTAATGCGTCGGCTCTTCAGAATTTGTCTGTTCAAGGCACTATTTCTGGCCAAATTGACCTTCAATTTACGAACTCAGGGGCTGGCTTTGCCTTAACCGGAGCCGTGAACCTGGGCACATTTCCAGCCAAATATATTTCTGGAAATCTAAACCTGGGCAGCCATGTTTTCACCTGTGGAAATTTATCCATTCGAGGAACAAATGCCGCTGTGGTGTCAACATTGTCGGGTACAGGCCAATTGAATGCCCAAAGTTTGTCACTGGTGTCGGGCATTGTCGACAATGCGGCTGATGTGTTGACAGTAACCACGCCAACCATATCTGGCGTTACAGGCGGATCCCGAAATTCACACATCAGGGGTGCACTTCGAAAAGCATTCGACCCTTCCGTTTCGGGTTCATTCACTTTTCCAATTGGCTTAAGTTCAGGCTACAAACCACTCACCTTAACAGGTTTTGCCAACGACGGCAATGCCAAAATTTTGGCTGCCACAGTGGCTGCCACTGGTGCTAATCAAGCCGCTGGAACAAAGATTCAAAATGTTGGAACGCAACCCACAATTGGGGGATTGAATTGGCGCATAAGACGAACCGACAATGCAACTGGAAGCATCGGAGCCCTGGCAGGCGTGACATTGGTTTCTGATACTTTCAATGTTGAAACCAGAATTGGACAGTCAAATACTGGACTTACAACTGGATTTAGTTCCACTGGTGGCAATCAATCTAAAAACGCTTCGCTCTCTTTTGTAAACTCCAGATTTTACGACTTCCAGACCAGCAAACCACTGTCCCTGGTTTCAATTGCAACTTCTGGGGGCACTTATTTTGCTATTGGCGGGTCAAGCACAGTCACTCCTCCGGGTGGTGGCTACACCGTTGGACCGAGCGGCAACTATCCAAACCTTACTGCGGTTGCCAACGAATACAACGACGTGAAGTTTACCGCACCTGTTCTCTTTACTTTCAGTAGCAACTATAATGGAGCAGCCGATAGCTCAGGCACGGAGGTTTTCCCTATTATTTTTAGAGAGAATCAAACACGAAGGGTAACCATCAGATACCAAGGCACGTCTAAAATTGAAACCAGCAATACGTCTGCCAATGGTATTACATCGCTCATTTCTTTCGATGGAGCCGACAGCATTACTTTCCAGGGAAATGACCAATGGAGATTCTTGAATAAAGAATATGGCCCTAATACAAACACATTCACATTCATCAATGGTGCCAAGGCCAACAAGTTTGAACACCTCATTATTGAAGGCTCCGATAGTTTGAAAAACTTTTCAGGGGTGGTGTTTTTCAGTACATCAAATAATAGCCAGGGAAATAGTGAAAACGCTTTTAAAGCGAATAAAATCAGAAGCAATTCGGACCGCCGGCTAGAGCCCATTATCGTTGGTATTTCAAACAACATTTGGCCAGGCCTTCCTTTGGGTTCTTTGATTGATGCGAGCAATACCTCGCCTATAGTTATCACTACGCCTCAGAATCATGGTTTTTCTACCGGTCAGCAGGTTGACATTGAAGGGGTGCATGGCAACTATGCAGCCAATGGCACCTGGACCTTAACCTCAACTGGCCTGAAAACCTTTTCACTAAACGGATCGGCAGGCAATGGCGCTTTCAGGATCAATTACTTCATCAATTCAATAGTGAACAACGCCGGACTTTTGCGAATAACAACTGCGGATATTGACGGAAATACACTTGCCCATCAAGTCCCATTTGATCAGGTTATAAGAATTACTAACATCAGTGCCGCTGGCCTTAGTGTTTTAGGAGAAAGTTATTTTATTAAATCGGTTTCTGCTACAGAATTCGATTTATACAACAATGCAGCTGCCACTACTCCATGCCCTTTCAGCGGATCATACACAAGCGGGGGGCAAATTAGGTTTCTAATAGACATTCGATTAAGATCTGTTCCGTCTGCCAGCAACGATTTGATAACTTTTGGCAATGGTTCCATCAATGTTGTTGTGGTCAATGCAACCAAACTGGGAAGTGGCTTAATTCAAGTGGCCACCTCAGCTAACCACCAATTGGAAAATGGATGGAGTGTGCGGATGGACGGAGTAACTGGAATAGGAGCAAATTTTGAAGCGATCGTAAATCGTACAGACGGTTGGCAAATAGATGTAACCTCGCCCACTACTTTTACCCTTCGAAACAGCAATGGAGCCAATGGAGGAACGAATGTGGCCCTTTCAAGTTACACAGGCGGAGGAAGATTCCTGGTATCTCCGGTTATTGTTTCATCTACAAACCATGGACTTACCACCGGAAATCCAGTAACCATAAATGGAGTGAGCGGCATTTACATGACCAACAATACCCACTTTGTGAGAAGGCTCGACAACAATGCTTTTTCTCTGTGGACAGATGCCAGCATGATTTTGCCCAGGTATTTGTCACTCCCAGGCATAAACAGGCTTGGCGGTGCCCCTGGTTCATTACTCAACGGCCGTGGTTACACTGGTACTGCGGTTCTTTCGAGGCCAGGATTGCCATTTTACACCAACAGGACTATTTTGAGTGTAACGGCTTCTAGCTCAAGTGGCTTTGTTACGTTTACCTATAATGTGGCAGCTGGTACATTTGGGGCAGCTGGCATTGGGAAATTGTTCTACGTGGTAGTTTCGGGTGTCAATGGCTTTGGAGGATCTTCATCGCCAAATGGTGAATTTCAAGGTCCAACAGGCTTTGGAAGGGTTACAGCCACCAACCAATTTCAAATCACTTACGTTACATCCGGCACAGTGAGCGGCAGTTACACTTCAGGTGGTACATTCCTCAACAATATCACAATTGATAACATCACCAATACCAAAGAAAACTGCAACGGCAATGTGCTTTCAACCTGGAATTTAGCCAGTTGCAACGGGCCAAATTATCAGCTTGAGTTGGGGCCGGGCAAACGAACTGGTATTAGAATTGGGGAGCTGTTTACCATTTCAGGTGTTACAGGACCAGCACCAAACCATACTTTAAACGGTAATTTCCTGGCGGTTACTGCAAATCCATTTGTAAACGGTTCCGTCATTTTTTCGGCCATGACCCCACCAACTACAGAACCTCTGATCAATGGGGGAGGTGTGCCGGCTATGTCTGCAGATCCAAATCCTCCTTTCAATGGCAACATCGTTGCAGCCTATGACTTGCTGGCAAACAAGTTGATTTTTTCTAGAAACACTGGCAATGCATTGAACGAAAACAACAGCATTGAAGACAATGAAATCACCAATTTCGACTCAGTGGCGGTTGCCATTTCGCCTACAGGCAATGGAGGTGGTTGGAAAATAAATGGCAACAGTTTATACAACAAACTAAGCCAACCTCCAAAAGCTGGTTCAGGCGCCAATGCATTCCAGGCCATCAGCTTTACACCCGGTTTCAAATCTAACAACAACGAAATGATTGGCAACCACATTGGTGGTTCGCAACCGCTTTCTGCCGGAAATGCCATGGTGTTTAGCCGAGGCATTGTGTTTACTGGTTTTCAGATAGATGCAGGAAACGAGCAGGTAACCCGCATTGAAAACAACGTTGTCCGAAATCTGAACGCTGTTTCATTCTCTGGCTCGTTGGGCGGTGTTGCATGTATAGATGTGTTGGGTGGCAGAGTAGACGTTAAGAACAATATTTTTGGGGGTACTGATCTTGGTGGTACCGGAGACACCATCATAACGGGTGGCGGTTCAGGAGCGCCAGCTACTTTTTTCCTGAGAAATGCAAGTACAGATTCAGTAGCCATAGTTGGGAATAGTGTTGGTCATATACTGCTTCCCGGGTCTGTGGACAATATTTTTATGGTAGCTCAAAACACCAATGGGAAACTGCTCGTGAAAGGAAACAGGTTCTACAAAATGTCGACCAACAACTCCTTTTTCGGCAGAAGGACAACAATGATTCGTGTAGGGCAGGTTGTTTCTATTGCTACAACTTCGTCTAATGCAACAATAACCTGGAACAGCCATGGCATGGCAACAGGGGACTTTGTTAGAATAGAAGGCTCATCAAATACTCCGTCAAATGGAAGCTGGCAGATTACAGTTGTGAATGCCAATTCATTTACGATTAATGGCTATGCGGGCACGGGTAGCTCATCGAATAATGGAGCAATTTTCAAACTGCTATCTTATCCGAACTTGTCGGCCACCATCGATTCCAACGAGACATATCATATTAGAATTACAAACGGAGGCGGTGGCCAATCTACGCTGAGAATGATGATGGTTTATGCTTCAAATGCTAAAGGCATAGTTCGGAAGAACCGCTTTTTTGACAATACCGAAGTGCGCCAATGTGCTTTTATGTCACTGTATGGCCCCACCAACAACCCCAATGGCTGGCTGATGTACAACAACCAGGTAAGTGTAGTTGGTATCAGTAGTTCATTCAGTCCGTTTTCTTATGGATTCGAAATGGATCATCCTACTTTTACAGGAGTCACCTTACCTAGAATTTACTTCAACACGGTCTGGCTGCGAAACAACTCTGGGTATGCAGGCAGCAATATGTATGGTTTTAGAAAAAATGGGAGTGGCCGAACTGTGGTTCGGAACAACGTCTTCTTTGTGGCATCATCTACAAATGCAGGTGGAAGAGCCGTGGCTGCGGGGGTGTCTTCAACCGCAAATTGGACTGGTTCAGACTTTACACACAACCTTCTTTATGCTGAAGGAGGCAATGCGTTTTTAGGCGAATATCAATCCAACCTCATAGCCAGTATTCCTGGTTGGCAAACTTTTGCCGGTTCCGGTTCAACAGATAATATATACAATTACGCCAACTTTGAAGATGTTCAACCTTCTGTAATCGGCAACTTGGCGCTATCAACAGACAATTGCCCCATCAAAGACAAAGGCGTGAATGTGAATATATTTGAAGACTATGACAGCCTTGAAGTCCGCAGTAAATCCACACCGGATTTGGGTTCCAACGAGTTTAGTAAGTCTTTGCCAACGGGTGCTTATTGGATTGGCGCAGTAAACAGCGACTGGAATAATGATGGCAACTGGTGCGACCAACGAGTGCCACTCGAAACCGAAGATGTGACCATCACAAATGCGCCAGCAAAACCCTTTATGCCTGTTGTGAGCACGCCAACAGCAGTTTGCCGCAACATTACTATTGCCGATAATCCAGGGTCTATGTTGGTCATTTACGGTCCAGAAGCATCATTGACTTTGGGCGGTAAAACACCAAGAATCAACTTCACCTACAACAACTTGTCGAACATTAACGGTACCATATATTTTGTGAGCGACTCAGCCCAAAATGTGCCCGGTTCAGCCGGTGCCATTACTGGACGAGTCAACTACAGCATGCCAACCAATGCCATCAGCAACGTAACTTACAGTACTGGTCCCGATTTGTTTACCATCACCACAAGCGGCAACCACAACCTGGTAGTAAACGACTTTGTGTTTATCAACAACGTGAAAGGCGTAGATGGTGCCAATGGTATGAAAAAAGTAGCGGAAGTTCCAAATGCAACCTCTTTCCGCTATCAGGGCGCAGGTTCCGGCACATATACTGCCAACTCAGGAAGAACAAGACATGCAGCACTGTTGCCAATATCGAATGTAACCTTATCGGCTGGCCCAAGCTCTAACCTCTTGATTACTACACCCAAAGTACATGGGTTGTCGGTTGGTCAGTTTGTTCAAATTGCAGGTGTGTTGGGCAATTCTGAAGCCAATGGCCCCAGAGAAATTCTTACAGTGCCCAGCACAACTACTTTCACCATTGGAGCAACCAGTGCCAATGCGTTTGACCCGGATGGAAATGCCTACGTGCTGCCTTCAGGAACTGGCTACTACGATTTGGTATACGATGGTGGTCCCAAGCATGCTACAGGTAGAATTTATGCCGCTTCCGTTTATGGCAACGGAGGATCATTTAACATGGATGCGGGTTTGAATTTTGTACGGGATTCGGTACGCATCATTGATACCGCTTCTCTGGTGGTAGCAAACAATTCCGCTTTTGGGAATCTGCTGGTTGCCGGACAAATGGAACTTCAAAGCGGCACCTTAACGGTAAGCGATTCACTTACAGCCAGAGGCGGAGAAATAAACTTGAACGGTGGAGCTGTGGTAACCAAAAATATGGCTGTATTGAGAGGCGGAGCCATCAACGTAACAAGTGGAACAACCACCATTACAGATACCTTAAATGTTCGTCATGGCACCATGAATTTTGCCGATAATATCACGGCTAAAATTGGTCAGATCAGGTCCGGGGGCGTGTTGAGTATTTCGGTGGGCAACCTCACCTTGAACGATACACTTGCTATGCGGGGAGGCACCATCAATACCTTAGGTGACAAAATAAACCTTGGAAGAAGGCTGAATTTGGTAAGCGGAATGATAAACCTGAACAATCCGGGCACTATTTTGGAATTAACTTCTGCCACCAATCAACAAGTTTTAGGAGGTTCTGAATCCAGTTTCGTACAAGGAGGAGCTGTTCGGCACAATGTGAGTGCATTCAGTGCCCAAACTGGGTCATCAACCACCATTACATCCATCACAGGTGGCAATCCTATTTCGGTGAATCGCAGTGCACACAGCCTCATCACAGGGGACAAAATCAGCATTCAGGGTGTAACCGGTTTCCCTGCTGCAAATGGCATTTGGACTGTAACCCGAACAGACGCCAACAACTTTACATTGAGTGGCTCCAATGCGGCGGGTTCATCTGGTGCAGTTGGCAATTTTGTACGATTTGGAAGAGGCATCACCACTGGAACTACCCATGCGACTCCGGTTGTTGTCAATTCAAATGGGCATGGTTTTGCTGAAGGCGATGTGGTGCATGTGGCAGACGTTACCGGCAATCCAACAGCCAACGGTGTTTGGACAATCGGCAGTGTTTCTGCCAACGCATTCACGCTGTCAGGCACCAATGGAAGCGGAGCCAGCGGAGCAAACGATGGTACAATCACCAGACTTGAAAACAGGTTGTTTCCTATTGGCAGAGGTGCACTATATCAACCTGCCAACCTCCATATTGCCCAAGGGTTCACAGCATCAACAGCTTACACAGCCAGTTCAATTTCAGGTGCACCTGCTAGCCGTGGACTGCCAGGTGGTGCACTTGGAACGCCTTCTTATCCCGGCCCCGGCACTGACCTGATCATGGCAATTGGAACCAGCGGTTATACCAACATTGCCCAGTCTCCAACAAGCAATGTAAATGCTGCAGGCGTAACCATAAGTTACTCAAACGCTGATGGCGTGTTGGTACACAACCGCCGCAATCTCACCATTTTGAAAGACAGCGCTGGCTTTGGCGATTGGCTCAATATTCGGGGCAATAGCATAGACTCTACCTCTACAGTGAAGCAAATTCGCAGCAGCAAAATCTTCAATTCCTTCTCCGACTTTGTGTTGGGCTACATGGATCAAACACCTCTTCCGCTTTCATTGATCTCATTTGCTGCCAATCTGATGAAGGAGGGCGTAAAAACAAGCTGGAAAACCGTGCAGGAAGATGGCATTTTATATTTTGATGTAGAACGTTCTTTGGATGGCCGCAACTTTGCTAAAATTGGCCAGACAAAAGCCGAAGGTGGCGAAGAAGCTACCATTTACAATTGGCTTGACAAAGACGCCAGAAAGCTGGGTGTGTCAAGGTTGTACTATCGTTTGCGCATTGTAGAAACGGGTAACAAGTATGCATATTCCCAAGTTGAAAGGGTAAATCTGGATGCCAAACCAATCAGTATCAGTTTGTTCCCGAATCCAACTAAAGACAAGGTAGAAGTTTACTTCGATGTGCCGGATGCCCTTCAGGTGCATACCACCATCACCGACATTTCTGGACGAAAAGTGGCAAGCCGGATTCTGAATCTGGAAACAGGCGGCAGGCAAATGTTGGATCTTTCTGAACTTCCTTCGGGCAACTACATCCTGCGTTTCGATACTGGGGTGGGTGTGCACTACCATAAAGTAGTGAAGGAGTAAACTCATTTGGCTTATAAAATTGAAATCGCCGGGGTGAAAGCTTCGGCGATTTTGTTTTGGTTTGTTGATAAAGTCTAGGCCAGATTTACAATATTTTATTAATCAAAAGGCCTTACAGATGCTTTTAGTGCATTCAGCGAAAAAAAGTATAAAAAATGTTTGGTTTATAAGAATATAGAAAATAAATTTCCTGCACAAAAGCTATAGTTCATTCCATGTTGTCTATTCCTTGCTTCAAAAAAGAAACCCTTTTGCTTCCATTCGGCTTGGTTGCAAACAGAGCACATGCCATAGGGTTGGCTATGGATTTTATGTAGCTTGCTTAATTTTGCTTGAATGAAACCGGGGATAGGGTAACAGTTGAACCAATTTGCTTTTAAAAACCAATTAATTTTTTTTGTTAGGAAAACTTTAAACTTCAAACTTTAATAATTTTCTTTCTCCTCACTGCTCAAGGAATTTATGCCCAATTATTACCTCCTGCTCCCAAAGAGCAAATCTATAATGGCACTTCTATTGGTGTTCGAAACACAGGAACCGATATGATAAGCCTGGAAGAAAATTGCTTTTTGCAGGTATCAGTTTGGGATGGAACCCAAAGTGGTTTTGGCTGGATTTTGTCCAATGACCAAAGCCTACAAGGTGTTGGGTTTAGCCAAACCACGCATTATTTTGCTCCAATGGGTAGTGAACTAAAAGACCCTGATGTGGTCATTGCCTTAAGCAAGAAAACTGGTAAAATTCATGCCAAGGTGGTAGGAATAGATGATCAGAATTTCGTAAAAACATATACATTCACATGGACAGGCAATAGTTTTTCTATGGATGGCACATGCAAATATGGGGCTGCCTGGCCAGCTTCACCATTAATATTTGCAAGTGGGTATAGCTATGGAAGAGCCTGTTCTTCCCCTAATATTGATGCAAATGCAGATGGTGAAACCATTATTACCTGGACAGAGACCGAAGAATATGCGGTTGAAGTAAATTACGGATTTCCGTTTCCGCAGCCAAATACGCAATTTCTGAAACTCAAAAGAGGAAATGTACTAGGTGCTTTTGGCGATATTGGAGATGGCTGTTTAAGTTGTTCAGCACCTAGGCTTGTATTTCAATATACAGGACCAGTTACACAAACGACATTTAATTTTAGCGCTGCTAATTCAGTTCAAGGCTTTTCTATGTTAGATCCATCTATTTATCCTTCACTTAACTTTGAGTATCTATTCCCTGCAGGCTGGTTCGCTCATTCTGACGTATCAATATCTGAAAGAGGTGGGCCAAAAGATCAATCTATAATTTCAGTTGTTTTTTACAATTATAAATATTTAGGAGGGACTGGAAACCCTCTTCATGTGAATCAGTTTTTTGTAGACATGCGTAATGCATTGTGTCCGAAATTTGATAAAAGTTGGAACTCATTTGCGAATTACCCCGGGGGACGACCAAGAATTGCTTCGCCTACTAAGTTGAATCCTGGTTTATATGATTTTCATGTAGCCTTAGGTTTTTCTGGTGCATACACCGATTGCGATGGCAATTATTCAGAGAGTTCCAACCTAAGTTTGCTTGGGGTTTATAACGGTACGGAAATAAATGGTGGGCAGGCCGTTAGCATAATTGATAATGCCGACCTTACCGGCAATCAAAATAGTGAGCCTGCCATTTCCTATTTTATCCCCAAAGACAACGAAACATCAGAGTTCATTTTGGTGAGTTGGACTCATCGAGGAACTCCAGGTACCGAGTTAGGCGAAGTGATTGCTAAAATTTATAAGCCAGATGCCACACCGATTTCTAGCGAGTATTCTATTGTGAACGAAGCCATATTTGGCAACCAGGCAACATCTTCTGTTGCGGGTAGGCGACAAGCCTTTTTTGCTTCTTATTTTTGGAACGAATCGACGAGCAATAGCCTAAAAGGTAAGTTTTCGTCTTCAACTGCTGGTTTAGAACAACTGAAGTCTTTTCAAACTTGCCCAGAAGTTCAACCTATTGATAATCCTGAATCGCAAGAATTGGTAGCCTTTCCTAATCCAACTACAGGCGAGTTCAATATTGATTTGAAAAACATCGCTAATTCGAAAATAGAAAGAGTTGAATTAATTGGGCCAATGGGTCAGAAAGTGCAACTTGATTTTTCAGAAAGTGCAAAATCCGTTAAACCAAGGCAAAAACTAAGTCCGGGTATTTACAAATTAAAAGTAATAACTGATTATCGGATTTTCCAGCAAAATGTGCAAGTAAATTAATTTTATAAATAACGCTTCGGTTGAGTAAATTCCCAGCCGAAGCTTTTTCAATTTAAAGCATGAAAACTTTTCTAGTCTCTATCCTTTTTTTGTTTGGTCTTTCGGTAAATACGTTTGGTCAAATTGGTTCTTGCGAAACTCCAGGAACAATAATTGTTAATTCAGTACCCTGTAATCGTAACAGTGATTTTGTCGGTTTTTTTCGTTTGCCCTCAGAAGAAAATGCAGATTCCATTCAACCTTCCTTTTACGATTCATACAAAATAAAACCAGCATTGGAAAGCTGGATAAAATTTAAAGCTAACTCAGAAAACATGGCATGTCAAGTTGGAGACAGCAAGGACTTTTCTATTTATGTGTTTGCAGACTCATGCCTGCAAAATCAAAAATTGACTGCCTTTTCAAGTTATAAAATTTATTACGACTATTTCAATGGTCAACCAAGTGTTTCACCTACAATTTCAATTGAAAATTTGACCATAGGTCAATATTATCACATTAAATTTTCAACACCCTTTATTTCACAAACTGGCTTGTCAATTTGTCTATACCCATTGCCAGAAACGGGCTCAAAAATAATTTCGACCTCATCAGGAGGAGACTTTTTTTCTCCGACAACCTGGCTTCAAAATCGTGTTCCATGTCCACTAGACACAGTGGTCATTGCCGATGGGAGTTCTGTAACCTTCAGAGCACCTCAAGGCACCTTGGTTCCGCTAAGTTATTCATATAAAGGGCTTATGGTTGGCCAAGGTGGAATAGCAAGGGCTAGGTTAATAATGAACAACTCCCAAACTTCCAGAATTTTCCTTTTTGGAGATTTTACAATCTTTTCTGGTGATTCAATTATCGGGAGCCCTACATCTTTTGTGGTTGATGATTTCCTGCTTTATGGCAACTTCAGAAACGATGGTGTGTTTCAATATTTGAGGTCAAATGGATTAGGATTTTTGTCTATCGCAAAGCCAAGATTATACTTTTTGGGCAACCGAAGACAAACAGCCGAAGGAACAGGCAGTTATTTGGGTTGTGGTTTGCCTCATATTTATGTTGACAATCCAAGTGGTGTAGATTGGCGAATTCAATGGCCAGTAAAAGGTGTGTTATTTTTGAAGCGTGGTTTGTTTGACAATAGTTCTGTTGATCTAAGCTTTAGTTTCGATAGGAGTGTGCCAAATGGCGATGCTGCCAACCCGGGATTGGCAGTTGCTGGAGGCAGACTCGTTAAAAAGTTAGGTGCAGCCACCTTGCGCATTCCAACTTTTGAACGAAGTTCTATCGCCACTTTAGCATTTCTATCAGATAGAACACAAAGGCCAACAGCATCTTTGAACTTAAGTGACTATCTACCAGATACTGTGAGTGTGTGGCTTGCCGAATTTTCTGCTGGTTCATCAACATCTATTGAATTTAATCGAAGCTTTCGTTGCAGCTTGCTATCTCATTTAAGCGGCATATTGGCAGGTAGACAGTCAGATACTCTTTCAAGCCATGAGTATGGCTTTCCCGTTGTTACCTCACCCAGTTTTCATTCAACATTTGGCTACCACCGGGCAAGTAGAAGAGAAGGCAGTCCTTCGAATATCACATGGTACCCCAAGGCATGGATCAATGGCCGGCCACGAGGACACCGCCTTTCAAAACTATACCTAAATACTCCAGATACATTTGCCATCACCACCAGACTCTTGGGTCTTGCGCCGAGTGGCCCGATTTTAGCTCCTGGCACCTTTTTAATAGGTGACCATATTCTGGAAATTAGAGCAAACCGCCGACTCAATGACTCCACCCGTTTAGAAATGGAGCACCATCCAGAAGACAATTTACCAGGCCTTCCTGAACAATGGCGCCTTATTCAAGCCCCAACTCCAAATGGACCATGGAGGACATTAGAAACAACCTTGGTTTCCTTTCTAATGAGAACAAGGATGCCGATTAATTTAGAAAACGGCAACTACTTTGCCTTTGGCTCAGTAGGCAATGCCAACGATGCCAACCTCACTCGGGTAATGCGCCCCTGGTATGGGCTATTTAACTGTCCGGGGCAAATCGTGAGGCCTTTTAATCTCCTGGTTCGCAACGGCGGGGTAGCTCCCATCAGCAGTATAAAAGGGGGCGTACTCATCAATGGGGTAGAATACAGCCAAACTTTTGTGCCCGGAAATGGTCTGAGGGCTCCTATTGTACCAGGCCGCACAGATACCCTGCGGGTGCCTATCCCTTCGCTGCCGTTTGGCACCTACGCCATGCGCTTTTTTGTGAACATGGCCAACGATGCGCAAGCCGGCAACGATTCTATTTCTTACAATTTCAACATAAGGCCACACAACTTGGGTGACCTGTTAGACTTCGACACAGTCAATATTAGTTCTGTCAACTACAATCCTTTTCTCGAAGCAGGACGCCCTCTAATAGAAGGCTGGTATCAAAGCACTTATGATACAGCTAGCCTCAGGTTCGCTGCCAATTCCTTCTTCGTAGACCAGCAAAGAGGTACTAAATTTCTGCGAACATGGAATATGGCACGCAACGGGTATGTTGAGTTTCGCACAAGACCATTTGGCCCTTTGGTTCAGAACGCTCATTTCAATATAGATATGTCTGTTTTAGGAACCATTCTGAGGGCTTCAGACACCATTTATTTAGATGCCAGTGATGATTGCGGCCAAACTTATAGAAGGTTAGAAACAATAACCCGAATAAACGAAAGCCAATACTTGTCTACCCTGTTCGTTGACGAAATTCAACCTCCTCCTACACGCAGGTATTTGTTACCTTTTCCAGAAGGTAGTTTTGTACATGCAAGGCTTTTATATAAATGGCCTGAAGGCCTGCAATTTTTCCAGATCTCGGCCGACAATGTATGGGTTGGTGTGCCCACAGGCTTAACAAATGAATCTAAGCAACAAAATAAGCTTCATGTTTGGCCTAACCCGGCAAACGATGTGCTGCATGTTCTGCTACCGGCTGGAGAAACGCTTTCATCAGTTTTCATCTCCGATTTGCACGGCCGGGTTTCCTCAGCTTCATTGGATAAAGGCAAGATAGATATACGAAATCTCGGTTCAGGAATCTATCTTATCCGTTTTACTACTGACAAACAGGTTTACTACCATAAATTGGTGAAGGAGTAAACTACAATGCAGGTTACCAACGTCGTCGAGTTTTCGAACCTTGGTCACGGATATCATACCGGAGTTCTTTACAGTTCACAAGGTTCTGATTAACAACTAAATAGAACTAAATTTACAATTTACTCTGTCGGCTGAGTAAAATTACTCATTGCATTGAGTAATTTGTAATATTTGTGCCAACTTCCTGAAAATCATGGCACAAATAGTAAGGGAAGCTTATCCACAGATCAAGCAGCAGCTATTGGCTCAGGAGCGATTTATTCAGGTCTTGGAAGGGCCAAGGCAGGTTGGCAAAACCACATTGGTGAGCCAACTGTTTCAGGAGTGGGAAGGAAAAAGCTTGTTTGTTAGTGCAGATGCCCAGGCCAATGCGGGAGCAGTTTGGATAACAGAACAGTGGAATACAGCAAGGGCCATGCTATTGGCAGATCCTACTTCAAAGCTGGTGTTGGTGTTCGACGAAATTCAGAAAATAGACAACTGGAGCGAGACAATTAAACAATTGTAGGAAGAGGATACCCGCAATAAGATAAACTTACAGGTGATTTTGATGGGCAGTATTGGGGAAATTTGTAAAACAGTTTCCACAGGCCCGTTTGTATGCCACCGGCGGCACCGGCATTCCATTTGACGTTTTTTTAAAAATAAATCCTTTGGATTTGTTCTAAAGCTTTCAAAATTCATAGACAATCCGTGAAGCATGTTATGGATAGATTTATGAAGAAAGAAAGATAGCGCATGAAGTGATGATATCTGTTTTACAACCAAATGTGAGCCACATTCCAAATTATAATTTCTATCAGCAAATTCCATTTCACAGATATTAGAAAGGCTAATTCTCAAAAAAAATCCCCTTTTCAACATCCGTACTTTCATCTTCCCCGTAAGTCTTCAAAAAAATCAGAAGAAGAAAATGAGTTGGATCACCAAAGTATTTTTAGCTGCCGGCACACTTGCATTAGTTTTTGTAGTGGTTTTGGGTCTACATATTTATAAGGCAACGCACAAAGCCGATCAAAATATTCCAGTAAGACTGATGGGCAGAATTGACTTTGAAGAAAAGCCGGATTCAGTTTCTGCCTTGCGCATTCGAGGAATGGTAAAAAGTTTCGAAGGAGTTCAAACAACATACTTCAATATAGAAGATGGCATTCTGGTGTTTGTGTACGATGGTAGAAAACAAACCGGAATAAATATTTTCACCAAGCTTCAGGCACAAGTGCCTTTTAAAGTTTCTCGCTATGAAGTTCCGGAAGAATTTGCCACAAAAGGTTGTCCTGCTATGGCTGAAGATCAAGGCTGGAAAGGAAAACTTGTTCAACTTATTTCCAGCTTGTAAAGCCCTGTAAATCAAAAATTTTGTTTAATTCTAACCGTAGTTTTTATGAAAAAGTCCTTGTTTATTTTTGCCCCCGCACTTTTGTTGCTTTTGGGGTTTAACGCTTGTAAAGAGAAAGAATCTGATCCACCACCAGCCATGCCAAACTTATACACCAGAGTAGGTGGAACTGAAATGATTGCAGACCCAGTCAACTCTGGAATGATGATTGAAAAAGGGAGGTTAACGCTACGTTCTGTGGTAGATAGCTCCATTTTAGTTATTGCCTCTGATGCTCAAATGGCTCCTTATTTTGCCGCATTACTTTCTGAAGTTACCGCAGGAAACACTACAGGACTGTCGACACTGAGCCGAAGTTTTACCAACTTTATGAGTACTGCCACTGGATCTACCAATCCAGCTTATGCCTACAATGGCATGAGTATGAAAGATGCGCATGATCCTGCCAAATCGAACCGCATGGGCTTGAAAACAGATGAAGCAGATTTCAATCGATTTGTGGGGCACATTGGAACAGGTTTGGCTAAGAATGGTGTTACAGCTGCCAACAACGCTGCCTTGGTCAACGATTTGGTAGCATTGCTCAATACTACAAAAGCCGATATTGTTCAACGATAATTGTTTTTGATTGTCGATTTGTTTTCTGAAAAAGGGGGTGGCCGAAAGGCTGCCCTTTTTTTTCAAACATTCCCTACCCCATTACCGTCTATTTAGCCAACTTTGCCGGTTGATAGCGTACGAATGAACACAGACATTGCCCCACCCAAAGACATTACAGGCCACGACTACATTGAAGTATTTGGTGCCAGAGAACACAACCTGAAAAATATTGACCTTAAAATTCCCCGAAATGCCCTCGTGGTGTTCACAGGTATAAGCGGTAGTGGTAAGTCGTCTATGGCTTTCGACACCATTTATGCAGAAGGCCAGCGCCGCTACATGGAAAGTTTTTCGGCCTATGCCCGTTCGTTCATTGGCGATATGGAGCGGCCTGATGTAGATAAAATCAACGGACTAAGTCCTGTTATTTCCATAGAGCAAAAAACTACCAGTCGAAATCCTCGCTCTACTGTTGGCACTACCACCGAAATTTATGATTTCATGCGTTTGCTATATGCCAGAGCCGGTGAAGCATTTTCCTACCTCTCGGGCGAGCGTATGGTGAAGCAAAGCGAAGACCAGATTCTAGACACCATCATCAAAACCTTCGAAGGCAGAAAGATTTACTTGCTGGCACCCATTGTGAAAGGCAGAAAAGGCCACTATAGGGAAGAATTTGCCCATTATCAGAAGTTGGGTTTCACCAAAGTGAGACTTGATGGGGAGTTGAAAGACATAGTACCCAAAATGCAAACAGACCGGTACAAAACCCACGACATTGATGTGGTGATAGACAGGCTGGAAGTAAAAGAGCACGACAGGCTTCGCATAGCACAAAGCATTTCACTTGCCATGAAAATTGGAAAAGGGGTGGTAAGTCTACTCGATGAAAAGGACAAACTGGTTCATTTTTCAAAGTATCTGATGGACCCAACTTCCGGAATTTCTTATGATGAACCAGCGCCAAACATGTTTTCTTTCAACTCGCCTTATGGCGCTTGTCAGCAATGCAATGGCTTGGGCATCATTCAGGAAATATCGGAGGAAGCAGTGATTCCTGATAAAAAACTCAGCATCTCTCAGGGTGCTATTGCTCCTTTGGGCACCTATCGGGATGTTTGGATTTTCCACAAACTCGATGCCTTGCTCAAAAGCCTCGGCCACAATATCTCTACCCCGGTAAAAGATATGCCCGAAGAAGTATTGAAGGCTATTTTCTATGGTAGCGATGAGCTGATGGAAGTACAAAGCGACAAATATAAAAAGAGCTATGTGGTTCAATTTGAAGGTATTATCAACTTTTTGGAGCGTTGGCAAGAAATGGGTAGCGACAAAACCCAAGATTGGATTGGCGATTATACTTCCCAGCAAATATGCCCGGAATGCCAGGGCATGCGTTTGAAAAAGGAAAGCCTTCACTTTAAAATTGACGGCAAAAATATTTCTGAACTGGCCAAAATGGACATTGCCAAACTTAGTTTTTGGTTCGAAGGCTTGGAAGATCGACTCACTGACCGACAAAAGGTGATCGCTACTGAGGTGATGAAAGAGGTGCGCAAACGCATGGGATTTTTGACCAGCATTGGCCTCGGCTATTTGAGTCTTGATAGACCTATGCAAACCCTGAGTGGAGGCGAAGCACAACGCATCAGATTGGCTACACAGATTGGATCTCAATTGGTGAACGTGCTTTATATTCTTGACGAACCCAGCATCGGCTTGCACCAGCGAGACAATGTAAAGTTGATTCAGGCACTCAAGAACCTAAAAAATAACGGCAATTCGGTGATTGTGGTAGAACACGATCGGGACATGATGCTCGAAGCGGATTTTGTGGTAGATATTGGTCCGGGTGCAGGTCGCCATGGGGGCACCGTGGTTGCGCTGGGGCATCCCAGTGATATTTTGAAATCGGGCAGTTTAACGGCTAGCTACTTGAATGGCTTTTCTGCCATCAGCGTTCCGGAAAAAAGAAGAGAAGGAAATGGTAAAAAATTGGTGTTGAAAGGTGCCAAAGGAAACAACCTTAAAAATGTAACGCTGGATCTTCCTTTGGGTAAATTGGTATGTGTAACCGGCGTATCGGGCAGTGGAAAATCCACCTTGATTCACGATACACTTGTGCCCATTTTGTTCCGCCATTGCTACAAATCGAAACGTGAACCGCTTGCCTTCGACAAAATTTCTGGTCTTGAAGAAGTAGACAAAGTGATTGAGGTAGATCAGTCGCCAATTGGGCGTACGCCTAGAAGCAATCCTGCGACTTATACAGGCGTTTTTTCAGACATCAGAACTTTGTTTACGATGTTGCCGGAAGCAAAAATCAGAGGCTATAAACCTGGGCGTTTCAGCTTCAACGTGAAAGGTGGCCGATGCGAAACCTGTGAAGGCGGTGGCAGAAAAGTGGTGGAAATGGACTTTCTTCCAGACGTGACTGTGGAGTGCGAAACCTGCAAAGGCAAACGCTACAACCGGGAAACGTTGGAAGTACGATTCAAAGGAAAATCTATAGCCGATGTGCTGGACATGACGGTGGAACAAGCCGTTGAGTTTTTTGCCAGTCAACCTTCCATTGTGCGCAAAATTCAAACATTAAACGAAGTTGGGCTTGGCTACATCAGCCTAGGTCAGCATGCCACCACACTTTCGGGTGGGGAGGCTCAACGTGTGAAACTGGCCACCGAGCTGAGCAAACGAGATACTGGCAAAACCATTTATATTCTCGATGAACCGACCACAGGGCTTCATTTTTCAGACATTCAACATCTCTTAGACGTGGTAAACCGCCTGGTCGACAAAGGCAACACAGTCATAATTATCGAGCACAACATGGACGTGATTAAGGTAGCAGACCATGTGATAGATATTGGCCCAGATGGCGGTGTGGATGGGGGCGAGATTCTGGTGTCTGGCACGCCCGAGAAAGTGGCTAAGTTTAAAGGTGGGTTTACTGCAGAGTTTTTGAAGGAGGAGTTGGGGGCGAAAAGGTAAAGCAAATTCCTATCGGGCGGGGCTCCGCCTCGTTGGTAGTGTTTTTGGCCTCTGGCCATTCATATTTTCTTCAATCTGGAAGTCTAAGGATGGAACGAACGAGGCTGGAGCCTCGCCCGATATGCTTTGGGCATCATCAATCAAAAAGATGGCTGTATCTTTCTTTGACGATTGGTATAGACCGCATAAGCATAGTAAATGAGCTTTTTCTTGATAAAAGCATTTGCAACTCCTTCTCAATTCCAGAAGCAACTGTTTTATCTTTTTTTGCCTCCAAAAATTTAATTTTAATAAGTACTTCTTTCATCTTTTCTAAAATCATTGCTTGCAAATTTCTTGCCCTCATTTTAGAATTTTTTTCATGGCCCAAATGTATGCGATTGAGCAATTTAGCTGTATTTTTTGCTTTAATGTTAGTAGGGTCTTTAGGTGCGAATGATATCGAATCATCAAAAGCGATATCATAGATTATCTCATTCTCTACATCATCATTTTTGCTACAAGGGTCTAAATAACCTCCTTCAGGGTCATTTCTTGGCTTAAGGCTATTTGCATGTTCAGTTGCAGGATATAAGTTAGACCATTCGTAAGCCAACTCAGGTTTATCCAGTTTCGAAACAAAATGATCAACATGAAATTCCCATGAATTTGCTGGAGCTTTATACTCTGTAATATAACATTTTGCAAAAAAACACTTATCAAAAGCTTCTAATACATCCCAATTGCGATACTTATTAAAAACTTCCGGTTTTTGGTTATGATCTGGATTTATATTGTGCTTTAAAAGCTGTTCCAGGTATTCCTTAATTTTTTTGGTTTGCAATGATTTGAGTTCTGACGGTTGCCTTTTTATGTTAATCATAAAGTATTAATCCTAATCTTGAGCTTCCATTCGTATCAATTCATTTTCAATTTTTATTTTCAAAATATTATTTTCCAGAACATTGGCATTGTCTGAAATGATTTGTTGAAGCAGATTTTTATCTCCTTTCTTTACTGCCTTTTTAACTTCTTCTATGATTTTATCCGCAACCGGTCCAAACTCATTTTCAAGGCCGAAATGCCCAGTCATCAATTCTGAAAAGCTACTTCCGGCAGCACTTTCAGTAAGGGTTTGTTGGGAACTTAAGTCGTAAATTACAGCATTTCGCATGCTGGAAATCACAGCAGGCGAATGCGTAGCTGCCACTATCTGTACTCTGGGAAACATGGCTTCAATAATTGGTAGAATTTCATACTGTAACGCTAAATGCAAATGCGCTTCTGGCTCATCAATCAGAATAATGCCTTGCGGGTCATAACTATAATCTTTTTGCTTGGCCTGAATCAAATCTAACCTTACTAACAAGTCAATCACAATGGAAAACAAACTTGAATGACCATCTGGCATGTGATCTATGCTATATGTTCGACCATCATCATTGATTTCAAAATCAAATTTTTCAGGCAAAAACCTAAATTCAATGCTGTCATTTTCAAGTACTCTTTTCAAGGTGTTTTCAAAGCGTTCGAACAAATCAACCCTCACTGTTTCAGGGTCCTTGTTTAACCTGCTAAATGCTTCATAAACTTTCTTATTTACTAAATACTGCTTCAGTTTTCCGAAAATTCCTCCTTTGAGTTTAAATTCTATTTCTTTCTCAAAATCTTCATTTGGAGTTGGATTCGTTATTTTTTGTGGCTCAAAAAGTCGTTGAGCTCCATAATAGTTAAAAATAACGCTTCCGGCGAATGATGAGTATAGTGCCTCCAATTTTAGGCCTGAATCAGCATTTGATTTATCATAATCAACTTGCTCCAGTCTTTTCAATTGCTCCTCCCAGTTTTCGTAGGCTTTATGTGATTTATTGTTCTCAATCCAAGACTTCAATGTTGACTTTACTCCCCTTTTTCCTTGGGGTTGATCCATATCGGCCTGAATGCTCTCCCACAAAGCTTTGAGAATAGTTGATTTGCCACTGCCATTTCTACCGGTTAAAATAATGTGCTTGAATTTCATGGCATCAACAGTTGTTGCATCTATCTCGAAATTCTGATAGGCGTAACAATCGTTTATCTTCAGCTTTTGTATGTAGAATGCCATGAGCTTTTTTATTTCAACTTCAAAGGTAAATGAAATGCTTTTTGCTATAATTTTTAATTTTAAGCTCAAATGCAATGGCTAACGAATTTTGAACCCTTCGCCAAGGTTCGTGTCCACAAGAACGTTTAACTCAAAATAAATTTATAAAAGGATTCCAGCACTCTTTTCTTGTTTTTAGAGCCGCAAAGCAAGGCAGATATTCGAGAAGTTTATCGGTAAAGTCCGGGACTTAGCACTGACATTTCATCGGGAATTCTGAGAGCTGGGTACAAACTATCTGAACAGAAAAAGTGTTGAAGAATTGCATATTAAAGCCTCTGTCGTTCGCTATTTAACATGATATAAACTTCCTGACATATAGCCTTTTGCACTTTGAAATCGGTAAAAAATAAGTCCGGCTGGGAGTTTGTCTTTCAAAACCTGATGTCCTTGAATCTCAAATCCGGTAATTCGCTGACCCTTGAGCAAATAAGCTCCATCTGGCCTTTTTCTTCGGAATGCACGTTCAATTGCAGGGAAGCGTCTGTCCGGAATCTGAGATTTGGAGCGTCAAGACTGGCTTTGGTTTGCGGCATTACCAAATTTTACCCAAAAATTCTCAGTTGCATTTGTTCTAACCAGATTCAAAAAACCAATCTGCATAGTTGGACTAAAGGTATGACCAATCAGGTACATGTTTCCACCGGCACCAAATGCGATGGCCGCCACCAGGTCGGGAATCTGGCCAGATACTACGTGAATCGAAATAAATAAGCAGGTCAAGGTTGGCAGTAAAGGGTTCATATTCAGGTAGATTTTAAATTAAAGGAAACAAAATTGGAGTGCATAATAAGTGGTAGTCAATTCAATATTTCCATTTTCAACAGGTATTTTGTTTTGATTTTAACCCGGAATCTATCCCATTACTTTGGCCATTTTTCTGGAGACAACAAGGGAAAGTGCTTGCGAGGTAAGTACGCTATTTTGCTCTTTATAAATGACAATTTGTATTTTTCAGTCGAATTGAATTCCATATTCTTGCAAATATGAATAGTTACTAGCTTCAAGTTGGAGAAACTGTCGCCCATCGAGCCAGGCTCCTGCTTCGTTCGTCCCATCTTCCTATCGGGCGAGGCTCCAGCCTCGTTCGCCCATCTCATGGCTTCCAGCCAAAGGCTGAAAGAACCACAAACGAGACAGATCCCTGATATACGTGGAGTTTATGGATACAGCCCGGGACTCTGTTCCTGCCGCTCATTTAGAATTCGGTTTACAGGGTTTGAATACATCAGGCAGAAGAGTCCACTGAAAAAAGAAAAGGAGGAAAGGCACAGCCCTCCCCCCTTCGTCGGTTGAGTGAAACATGAAATGGCTACATTTTGGGAAGCACCACAGCATCCAATACATGAATAACCCCATTCGACTGATACACATCATACACACTAATGTTGGCAGAGGCGCCATTTTCGTCTGATAAGATGATGTTTCTTGGGCCATTCATGGTGGCTATAAGCGTGCCTCCACTTACGGTTTTCAAACTTGATTTGCCCCCACCTTTTTTAATTTGAGAAGCCAATTCGTTGTAGTCTAATTTGCCTGACACTACATGGTAAGTGAGTACTTTGGCCAGTGTGGCTTTGTTTTCCGGTTTTAGCAAACTGGCCACAATGCCTTCCGGAAGGTTTTCAAATGCGTCGTTTGTTGGCGCAAATACAGTGAAAGGACCTGCTGTTTTTAAGGTTGCTACCAGGTCGGCAGCTTTCACCGCTGCTACCAATGTGGTGTGAGATTTTGAGTTTACGGCATTGTCGATAATGTCCTTTTTAGGATACATGGCCTCGCCACCCACCTGAATGGTTTTGTCCATGCTTTGAGCTTGAACAGCAAAAGAAGTAGCTGAAAATACAATGGCAGCAAACAAAGATTTTGAAGTTGACATACATTTTTAAGTTTGATAATGTCATACTTACGCCAGCAGCAAAGTGTTGGATGCTAAAATAAATAAAGTATTTCTTTGCTTGCTGATTTTTAGGGAGTTAAAACAAAAAAATCACCTCTAAGGGGTGATTTTCAATTCAAAAAATGGAGGTAATGTTAAATATTGCCCAGAACCACCATGGCTTCGAGCGTAGGAGTGGTACTTCCGCCTTGCTTTTCAAGGGTTACGGCAAAGGCTTGTGCAGCAGCAAAATTCTTCATTTTCTGTAGCCTTGTTTTGCCTTTTGAGATATCGAAAACTCCAGCGTCTACAGGTTTGCCTTCTACAATGGCCCAAAGTTGAAACTGCTTTCCTTCCTCAGGAATTGGTAGATTTCCGGTGGTGAGATACACTTGTTGGGTTAAACTATTCCAAAACACTGTAGCTGCAATATCAGGATGCCGGGGCAAACCTTTCATCGGGATAGCCTTAGTTCCATTTGCCGAAAGAAAAGCCAATTCTTCTTTGGTTTCCTCCAGGCTGGTGCGTTGAATTTGGTTTTCCTGAACAAGCTGCAATTTTTCGTTATTCAAAGCAATTACCTGCTTTTCGGCCGACTTCCACTTATTGAAGAACACAATGTTTAAACTGCCCAAACCAACAATGATCAAAATACTTGCGGCTGCCATCCAAGGTTTGAAAAAAGTATCTTTTGGCAACTGGTTTATAGCGACAATTTTAGGTTCGGCAGTTTTTTCAATTTCTGAAGCTTGAATGGTTTTCCAGATTTTTTCTTCAAGCCCTGCTGGTGGAGCCATTTCATGCATTTGGGCATACTCTGACAGTGCATTTGAAATGGCTTCAATTTCAGCTTGTACTTCTGGGTTTTCAGCAGCCATTCGTTCCACTTCCTGCTTTTCCTGAGCAGTAGCCATGCCGAGAACATAAGTCTCGATAACGCCTGAAGTGATGAATTCTTTAACTGTCATTTTCCCGTTCCTTTAAAAGTGCTCTCAATTGATTTATGGCTGTGCGAGCTCTGGTTTTGAGTGTACCAAGTGGCATATTCAATTTTTCAGAGGCTTCTTCATGCGTATATCCTTCAAAATAAAGTGCGTCTAAAACCAGCTTTTGTTCGGGTTTCAATTCATTCAGCACCTTATCGATGCCGATGAAATCATAATTTTTCGATTCGCTTGGTTCATTTTTCATACCTACGAAATCTCCATCCAATCGGATTTGATGACGCACATAACTCGATCTTTTGTAGTCGATAGCTGTGTTTCTTGCAACATTCAACATCCAGGTAAAAAGTGTGCCTTTGCTACGATCGTAACCCCCAATGTTTTTCCAAATCTTCACAAATGTGTCTTGAAGTACATCTTGGGCCACTTCCTCTTCTTGAACAATTTTCATCACTACCCCAAACAGTGCACCTGCATAATGTTTGTAAAGAAGCCGATAGCCTTCTTCACTTCTGCTTTTCAGCAGTGAAACAAGTTCTTGCTCAGAAATAGGGAGTTTAGAAGCCAAACTATTTAAATTATGGGGGCAAAAATGGAGAAAAACCAGTCTTATTGTTTGCAAAATCAGAATTTAATTTCCTGCCTTTCAGCAATGGTGACAATTCGCATTTTTTGATTGAATTCTATTCCATATTCTTGCAATTATGAATAGTTACCAGCTTCAAGTAGATGAAACCACCGGTTTTCTGAAAAAGGCCTTACCCGAAAAACCGGTTTGGGCCATGGTGTTGGGCAGCGGCCTTGGGCAATTGGCAGAAGACATGAATGGCAAAATCGTGATTCCATATAGTGAGATTCCTCATTTTCCAGTTTCAACAGTGGAAGGCCATCATGGAAACCTCATTTTTGGTTACTGGGAAAACGTTCCTGTGTTGGTGATGCAGGGGAGGTTTCACTTTTATGAAGGCTATACCATGAAAGAAGTCACTTTTCCTATTCGGGTATTTGGAGCATGGGGAATTAAAAATTTGTTGGTTTCCAATGCCGCTGGTGGACTAAACCCGAATCAAGAACTTGGCGAGGTCATGTGGATTTCAGACCATATCAACCACATGGGTACAAATCCACTAATTGGCCAAAACATTCAAAAATGGGGCTCACGTTTTCCAGATATGAGCGTAGTGTTTCGGCATGATTGGGTAGAAAAAGCCTTTGCAATTTCCCAGTCGCACGGACAAAAAACATCCAAAGGTATTTTCATGGCTGTAACCGGACCAACCTTTGAAACTCCAGCTGAATATCAGGCTTTCAGGATTTTGGGCGCCGATGCAGTTGGCATGTCCACGGTTCCAGAGGCCATTGTAGCGCACCACATGGGCATAAACCTGCTTGGGTTTTCTGTAATTTCTGACCTTGGAGTTGCAGGAAAAATTGAGAAAATTGATCACTTGTCAGTGCTCCAAAGTGTGAAAATGGCTGAAGCTAAGTTGAAATTAATCTTGAGCGATTTGTTGAAATATTTGGAAGAAGATGTTGCCAATAATGACTGGCATTATTAACCACAATTCTCTGAAAAACCTAACTTAAACAAGCAGCTGACCAACATTCTTCTTAATGAGAAGTTAAGTATATAAGTTGTATTTTTGTACTGAATGAAATCAGGGTTGCATCGTTGGTTTTTAGTTATAGGCTTGGCTGTTGGGTCATCATGTGTTCACCGGCACGCAGAAAAGCCTGAGCCTGATCCTGGCCCGGATGCCCAACGCAAAATTGAGCTAAACATCCCTATTACGCTAGGTAGAGCAACAGCTATTGATTCGGCCAACTGGCCAACTGTTGGTGGTGTTGAATTGGGCAAAATGCTGTTTTTCGACAAGCGATTGAGTGCAGACAACAGTGTTTCTTGTGCCAGTTGCCACAAACCCGAGCGGGCATTTTCTGACACCGTTCAATTTAGTCTAGGCGTGAATGGCTCAAAAGGAATCCGCAATGCCATGACACTTCAAAACCTGGTTTTTGAAAAGAATCTGTTTTGGGATGGCAGAAAGCAAAAGCTTTGGGAACAAGCTTTAGTGCCTATTCAAGATCCCTTGGAAATGGCCCACAACCTGGCAGATATGGTGAGCAGGCTCAGCTCTATTTCTGAATATCAATCGAAATTTAAAGCCGCTTTCAATAGCAACAGTATCACAGCCGATCTGGTAGGAAAAGCCATTGCGCAGTTTGAAACAACCCTGCTCAGCGGCAATTCTAAATACGATCGATATATTATGGGTACAGACACCTTTACGTCTGCTGAAAAGCGTGGAGAACAATTGTTTTTCACCCACCCCATTGTGAATCGGAACCTGAACCTTCGGGGTGGCAACTGTGGCGATTGTCATTTGCATGGCACCTTGGGCGGTAGCCAGATTGGTTTTCAAGGATTTAAGAACAATGGACTCCAAACCCAATTTAGGGCTGGTTCAGATTTGGGCCTTGAGGTTGTGACCGGAAACCAGGCAGACCGGGGCAAATTCAAAGTTCCTTCACTTAGAAATATAGCTGCAACGGCACCATACATGCACAACGGTAGCCTGAAAACCCTGGAAGCAGTAATGGACCATTACAACCATCCTGACCTTTTTTCCCGTCCTTATGTTGATGGCTTAATTGCAGAAGCATCAAACGAGGACCAACTATTAGCAACCCATTTAGCGCTCACTCCACAAGAAAAGGCAGATATTATTTCTTTTTTAAAGACACTAACCGATGAAGAATATCTTGAAAAGCATAAAAAATAGTCTGGTTCTACTTACAGTAGCGCTGTATTTTTGGGGTTGTTCAGGCAAGGAAAAAACGGTTGAACCTGATGCCCCATTTTTGACACTTAAGCTGTATCATACCTTCAATGGTGAGAAATTTGAATTCAACAAACCATTCAGAACTGAAAATGGGGACACACTCATCCTCAACAAATTAGCCTATTACCTCAGCAACTTTAAAATTTTCAATGCAGGCGGCACGGTGAATGAACGAGTTTACAGGTTGGTTCGCTTTGTTGAAAATATTGATACGGTGGTTTACACTTGTCAGATTTTATCTTCGCAAACCAATGGGCAAAACCAAATTGAATGGGGAATTGGTGTAGACAATGCAGCCAACAATTCGCTCGATAACTTCGGCGACCTTTCGCCCACCAACAACGACATGTACTGGAGCTGGAATACTGGCTATAAGTTTGTGGTTCTGGAAGGAAAAGTGAGAAAAAATGGCCTTGAAAAAAACATGGTCTATCATATTGGGCTCAACGAGGGTTATAAATTGTATAGAGCTACTTTACCCTTCACATTGCAGGCCGATAAAAAATTTAATCTGACGTTCGAAGTAAAACTTGATCAATTGTTCAAAAACCCAAATACAATAAGTGTAATTGACGAAAATAACATTCAATTTGACCCTGTTCAGCTCAAGAAAATTTCGGACAACTATGCCAATGGTTTTCTGAATCTGAAATAATATTTTTGTGCAGAAAGGCAAAGAACATGAGAGCAACCACAGCAGTTCCAGTTTCAGAATACTATAGTCAACTTTTAGCTTCAGAGGTGAAGTTGGAATACTTTGATGGCGAAGTTGTGGCTATGGAAGGGGCGCAACCTTCTCATGTTCTCATACAATCGAATTTGATATTTGAATTTATGAATTGCCTACAAGCGAAAGGCTGTTCAGTTTTTGGTAGCGATTTATTGGTGAAGGTAGCTGATTGCGATTCCTGCTATTTCCCTGATTTGGTCATTGTTTGCAAAAATCCGGAATATGAGCCCACTGACACGGGTTTGCTGGCACTTACCAATTCTGAAGTTGTGGTAGAAATTCTGTCGCCAAACACTGAAATCACCGACCGAATCCGCAAAATGGATTGCTATAAAACCATTTTAAGCTTGAAAGAATATGTGTTGGTTTCGTCCACCAAAAAGCAAGTGGAAGTGGTGCGCAAAATATCGCAGGCCGAATGGCTGCATCATACTTACACTTCTCAAGATAAAACCCTGAACATAAACGAGTGCGAATTGCTGTTCGAAGATGTTTACCGAAAAGTTGATTTAGCAGAACACGCTTAGCCGTTTTCAGAACTGATATTTGTCAATTCTCTTTCCTTTTTGTCCTTTTACTTATCTAAATCATGTAAATTTGAGGGTGAAGTTTACCCAAACATTTCTCCTCATGTTGTTGGTTTTTGTTGCTTGCAAGAAGAAACAAGAAACCACATTTCCAAAGTCAGGCTCCATCACCGAATCGGTTTACACCACGGGCACCCTCAAAAGCAAAGATCAATACCAGGCTTTTGCAACGGTGAGCGGAATTGTATCAAACGTATTTGTGGTTGAAGGCGACCTGATAAAAAAAGGTCAAGCCATTTTGGCCATTTCAAGTCAAACCCAGCAGTTGCAAAAGGAAAACGCAGCCTTGTCGGCCGAATATGCGGATTTCAACTTGAACAAAGACAGAATACGTGAGGCTGAAGCGCAGGCAACATTGGCCAGAAGCAAACTCAAATCCGATTCCCTTTTGTTTGTAAGGCAAAAGGTGTTGTGGCAGCAAAAAATCGGCTCTCAGGTTGATTATGAGCAACGTGAATTGGCTTTTTTGGGGGCAAAGTCCGCCTATTTCTCTGCTAAAGTTAAGCTGATCGATTTGAAACGGCAGTTGCAACTGGCATCGATGCAGTCGAAGAAAAGCCTCAAAATTTCACAACAGTTGGCCAGTGAATTTACGGTCTATAGCCAAATAGATGGACAAGTTTTCAACCTGCTGAAGCTAAAGGGGGAACTGGTGAGTCCTCAAACTGCCATTGCTGTGATAGGCAAAGCGAATGAATATGTATTGGAAATGCAGGTAGATGAGTTCGATATTTTTAAAATCAAAGTAGGCTTGCCCGTCATTGTTTCTATGGATAGCTACAAAGGCAAGGCATTTAAGGCAAAAGTGAGCCGCATTGTTCCCATCATGAACGAACGCAACAAAGCCTTTTTGGTGGAAGCTGCGTTTGTGAATCCGCCCGAAAAGCTGTTTCCCAATATCACCTTCGAAGCCAATATTGTGCTTCAAACCAAGCAAAACGTCTTGTTGGTGCCCAGAAGATTTTTTGTAAACGACTCCACGCTGGTGAACAAGGACGGTGAAACTATGAAAGTGAAAACAGGGCTCCGGGATTTTCAAATGGCCGAAGTGCTTTCTGGTTTGGGTGAGCAAGACGAAATCATGTTGCCCAAGCCATGAAATACAAACTGGTTTTGGAGGTAGCATTTTCTTTACTCACAGCCAGGTTGCGCCAAACTTTGGTGGCAGCTGTTGGCGTTACTTTCAGCATTGCCATGTTCATTACACTCCTCAGCTTCATGACAGGGCTCAACGATTTGCTCGACGGTCTCATTGTGAACCGTACACCACACATCAGACTTTACAACGAAATAAAACCACCCGAAACCTTGCCTATCGATCTGCTTTCAGGACAGGAAAGCACCTATCATTTTGTGAGTTCGTTAAAACCAAAAACAGAAAGGGCAGAAATTTATAACAGCGCCTCCATCATTCGTACTTTGCAGGCAGACCTTCGGGTAAAAGGTGTTGCGCCCCGGCTTATCACACAGGTTTTTTTCAATGTTGGGGCTGTTGAATTGACAGGAGCCATCAACGGCGTGGATGTTGAGGAAGAGGCTCGTTTATTTTACTTTAGAGATTATGTAACATCTGGTAACTTTCAAGACCTTAAAAACATACCAAACAGCCTTATTTTGGGCAAAGGATTAGCAGATAAAATGTTGGCCAAAATTGGAGACGTGGTGCCTGTTACAACAAGCCGTGGAGAACGGATTTCGCTCAAAGTGGTTGGCTATTTTGAATCGGGCTTACAGGATTATGACAAAGTAAACAGCTTTGCCTCTTTGGCTACCACGCAAAAATTGCTAGGCGTTTCGGGCAGCTTCATCACCGATTTACAAGTTAAACTCAACGAAATAGACAAAGCCCCTGCCTTAGCCAAAGAGTTTCATCAGCTTTTTGGCGTTGAAGCAGTGGATATTCAAACTGCCAATTCGCAGTTCGAAACGGGAACATTCATTCGAACACTTATTTCGTATGTGGTAGGCATTGTGTTATTGGTTGTGGCCGGTTTTGGCATCTACAATATTCTCAACATGATGATTTACGAGAAAATGGACTCCATTGCCATATTGAAAGCTACAGGTTTTTCGGGTCGTGATGTCAAGTTTACCTTCATTTTCATTGCTTTGTCTATAGGCATTGCAGGTGGTGGCGTTGGTCTGTTACTGGGTTTTGGCCTGTCCGCCATTATTGATCAGATTCCATTCAACACAGCTGCCTTGCCTACTGTTAAAACCTATCCCATCAATTACAATATAAAATACTACCTCATTGGTACTGTTTTTTCCATCGTGAGTACTTATTTGGCTGGATATTTTCCGGCTATTAAAGCCAGCAAAATAGACCCTGTAGACATCATAAGAGGTAAATAATGCCCATGAATTCCACAGTTCTCGAAGCGGTTCAGATCACCAAATATTTTCACGACCCACAAACGGTGAAAGTGCTTGATGGTGTTAGTTTCAAACTTCAAAAAGGGGAGTTTGTCTCTGTTATTGGCAAGTCAGGTTGTGGAAAATCTACTTTGCTGTACATTCTATCTACCATGGACACTGATTATGAAGGCGACCTGTATATCGATGGTGTGAGCATGAAAAATAAAAAGGAAATGCAGCTATCGAAGGTTAGAAATGAGAAAATTGGTTTCGTGTTTCAGTTTCACTACTTGCTCAATGAGTTCTCTGTACTTAGAAACGTGATGTTGCCCGGTTTGAAACTGGGAAAGTATGCGGAACAGGAAGTAGAGCACAGGGCTTTTGAGAAACTGAAAATTTTAGGTATTGAAAACGAAGCTATCAAAAAACCCAACCAGCTTTCGGGTGGCCAAAAGCAGCGGGTGGCCATTGCCCGCTCACTCATCAACGATCCGCTCATTATTATGGGCGACGAGCCTACAGGCAACTTAGACAAAAAGAACTCAGAAATTGTATTCGAAATTTTTAAAGAATTGGCAGGCAGTTTTCAGCAAACCTTGCTTATAGTGACCCACGATTTGGAATTTGCCGCCCGCACACAAAGGGTGATAGAAATGGAAGATGGGAAGATTGTTGGGTGAGTTGGATAAGTCTCCCTTTTTTTCCGCCAAATCGCAATATCCAATCGCAAAAATTGACAGCTTTTTGCGATTTTGGTAAAACTAAAATGTATTTTAAAAATTTACCCAAACTGCTTCAAAAGACCCAAAACCGGATCTTGAATCCGGTTGAAAAAACTGAGTCGCTGTTTTTCGGCAAATCCTGAAATCATGTTCGACTGGCGCATGAGGCCCTGCAGAAACTGCTCAGTTTCTGCGCAGAACTTTTCATTGGCCGTAAGCATGGTATTGAATGTTTGATGCCGAATATAAGCCAATTTCTTACCTCCAACATCTGCAAGCACACAATTATTTCCTATGGATATGTCGGACTCAAAAAGCTGATATCCAAATTGGTTTTCATCGTCTTTGAAGCTTCGGCCAGCCCAAAGTTTTACCAACTTCAGCAATTCGAGGTATTGCTCTGCCACCAGTTTGCCCAAACTGATATCTTCAAACAAGCCTGCGTCCAGGTAGTATTTGATTTGCCTTACCGTAGTGATCACCGACTCTTCTGTCCAAATTTCTATTGAAGATACTTTCTGATAATACTTGCCAAGTTCCAAAGCACATTTTAAAACCTCAGCATCTACTCTATCTGGGTGAAAGGGCACATCTTTCAATTCGGGCAATTGCATAACAGCTTGTTGCCAGTAAAACAGTTTGAACGCAGCATGTTCCGGTTGTTGAAAATGGAGAAAAACCGGCACATCGGCGGCGCCATAGAATAATTTGTTGCCAGGAATAGCTGCAATTCCTTTGAGCTGCTCCTTTAACGTGTGAATATAATTGAAAAAATCTTCGGCAGTAGTGAGATTCTTATATTGAAAACTCACTGATTGAGCCTTGAGACTAAGAATTTCGTCTATTGAAAAAGAAAACCGGCTGGCAAGTTTTGCCAACTCAGGCCAGGAAAGTGGCTTTTCGGCCCGAAGTCTTCTGTATGCACTGTCTTGCCCAATTCCCAAAACATCAGCCACTTCGTCCACCAAAGCCTCATGCGGTTTTAGCTGCGCTTTAAGATAAGAAAAAAGCTGTTTCTGATCTGAGACCCATTTTTCGTCCTCCATATTTTTTCAGGATTTCATGAATTTTTAGTCTTCATTTTTGGCAATATCTGCAATTTTTTTCCGAGCAGTATCTGCTATTTGCAAAAAATGCAAATTCCATAGAACGCATGGCATAGAATGTGGCAACCTCTGCCGATTGGTGCCTTGCTCAAGCTTGGAGTCCGTAATGTACGGCCATCTAAGCTATTCACTTTTGTGCCCAACAAAATCAATTATTCTTATGAAAAAGCAAATGCTGATCCTCGTCATTTCTTTAAGCTTTCATGCACTCCGGGCGCAACAAACCAAACAAAAAATAGCTGTTGTTGGTATTGAAAGGGTCAATGCAACAGGCAGTTCTACTTCTGAAAATCTGGCCAGCATGGTGGCCATGGAGCTGGAAAAAATCGAAAGTTTTGAGGTGCTCGACAAATATGATATTCGCTCAAGTCTCAAAAATTTGAACATCAATCCAGAAGATTGCTATGGAAAAACCTGCATACTTCAAGTAGGAAAGGCCATTGGCGCAAACAAAATGTTGGGAGGTTTGGTAGAAACTTATCCTAAGAAAATGGTGGTCAACCTTCGACTTATTGATGTAGAAAGCGGGCAGCTCGAAAGGCAACAAGTGAAAGAATTTAATGTGGTGCCTTTGGAAGTCAATTCCATGATTGAGATCAGCGTAAAATCAATGTTTGGCCAAAAAATAGATTCGTTGCTAAACAGAAGACTCACCCAAACCGAGGGGTTCGACAATGCCGTTACTTTGCCCAACGTGCAAAGATTGAAGGCCGAAGGTCCTCGTATGGGCGTAGCATTAATTACTGGTCAAATTGCCAATATCATGACAAGAAAAGGAAATGATGGGGGTTTCAATGCCCATCCTTACTTATTCCAATTCGGATATCAGTTTGAAACCGAATACTTGAACGCTGGAAAATACCAGGCTTTGTTTGAGTTCATTCCCATGGTAAGCGGATTAGATCAGGGTTTGTTTCTACCAAGTGTGACAGTAATTAATGGCCTTAGAAACAACATCAATGGATGGGAAATTGGCATTGGCCCCATTTTTAGAATAACTACCCAGGCAAATGGCCAATGGGTAGATGGGCAGTTTCTCATTGATCAAAACGTGGCGGATGTGCCATACGAAAAAAGATTGGACAGCCGGGGAAAGCCTGCGCTATCTACTGCTGTTGTGATTGCTGCCGGAAAAACACTTCGTTCGGGCAAGCTCAACCTTCCAATCAATGCCTATATGATTCCCGGAAAAGACAGTTGGCAGTTTGGACTCTCGTTTGGGTTTAATGCGAGCAGATAGACATGGCCTTGCTCAAATGAATTCAAGAGATAGCTTAGCGAATTCATCACAGCTTTTGCATTTGGATCTCAACCTTCTTATTCTCAGCCAAAAGCCTCTCATCTGAAGAGGATTTTGGCTGGGTTCAATAGCAAAAAGAAAATTGCATTGCTAAATAATATTCTAATGCATAATCCAGGCTTAATGAATCTGAGCTTGAGGTTTTGACAGGGCTGAATATACTTTTCGAATGTATACTTTCGCTTTCTCGCTCTGGCGCAATGGCACTTCAATAATTTGATTTTCAACTATTGCCTTTCTTCTTGATTCAATACACCAGCTGCCTGCGACTTTGCTTCTTTTTTTGCCTTTCGTTTTCGCCGTTTTTCAAACAATTCGCTCAAGCGATTGAAACTCTGGGTATGCATGATGCTGGCACCTTGCGAAGTGTTGTTGGCGTTCAGTGCGGTGGTAATCACATTGAGATTGTTTCTGTGAAACATTTTTGCCCTAAATTTTCCGTCGCTCGTCAGCATATACTCAATTGTCCAATCGCCAGCTATGGCCGAAGCCGTGTTTTGGTTTTGGTTATTGGAGATGGCACCGTCACGGGTAATTCTTAAACGTCCTTTCAATAAAGTATATGAAAACCGCACATTGAAAGAATTCACCGAATTTTGGTTCAGGCCTGTGAGGTCTACACTTACTTCTAGATTTTCGTCTACGGTAGATAGCCAGTTGCTCAACTGATTGCTCAACATTTCGCCTAAGCTATTGCCCGGTTGAATACTTCCTTGAACAGCATTGTCGGCCATAAAGCTTCGCAATACCAGCAAGCTGAACACCTGTCGGTTCAGTTCCTGTTCATCGGTCAGTATCCTTGTTTGGAAGTTGGTGACATACGTTGCCATTTCACTGTTTTTAGGATAGTCGATGATGTCGATTCCCAAAGTAATGGTTGGGCTCAACAAGGCCCCTCGCAGCTGCATGCGCACATCGACCGGATACCTGCGGCGAACCTCTGGTTTTTGCAAAAGTGCCTCGTTGCTTAAAGCAGGTATCAACGGACTAAGTGATGTATTTAGGCCATAACGTGCCACAATATCTGCTTGCCCATCGAGTGGGTCGCCGCTCCAAACAATGGTACTTCCAGGATTTATATCAAAGTTTTTGTTGAAAACATTGAAACTGGTGAAAGTGTACTGCCCGCTTTTAATCAGGTATTCGCCCAGCAAGCTAAAATCTCCTTTTGAGTCAAAAGTCATTTTCATTTTGCCAGAGCCAACTACCTTAATGATATCGCCTGTTGTTTTGTCCAGGATGATTTCACCATAAGCCTCGTCGGTAACTTCGATATTAAAGTCCAGCCTTATGCCTGAAACCGCTACTTTTCGAATGGTGTCTGATCCTGGTGTGTTTGCCAATTCTTTCTTTTTAAAAGAAATATAAGCCTCGGTTACCCGCACTGTTTGAGCTTCACCGAAAGGCAGGTAAATTTTTGTGCCTGCATTGGTTCTTGCGTTTGCCTTGAGCATCAAGTCATTAAATGGGCCATACATATCTATGGTTCCAGTTACAATTGCATTTCCGTAGTAGAGATTGTTGTCATTCAGGGTAGTGTTCAACACCTTAAATTTTCTGTATGAGCCTTTAACATCCAAATAAAAATCTTCAAAAAACGAATGGTACAGCTTTGCAGTGGTGAGTGTGGCTTGGTTTTTTTCATTGTCGAACAAACGTGCGCCCGATACGTCAATTACCTTCTCGGTGAGCTTCACAGAGTCGGAAAAGGTATAAACCGTTTGCAGTAAATTAACCTTAAAGCTCCCTGAACTTACGAATAGTTTGCCCTTCATTTTTGGTGCTTTTAGCAAACCCGACAAAATTACTTTTCCCCTAACCCATCCTTTCATTTCGCTTGCCAAACCTTCCAGAAAAGGTTCAAGCAGTTGTAAACGAGCATTGTCTAACTGTAGATTGATATTCATATTGCTCGCCAAACCAAGGTCTACATACCCATTAGCTCGAACCATTACGGTTTTATCTCTCGAAACAGTTCCTTCAATATTCAACCTGTTGGTAGTCGGCAAAAATTCAGAAGTTGCTTTGAGCTCACCAATAAGAACTTTTCCCAAATACATTGAATCTGCTTCGATGGTACCCTGAATTACAGGCTTGTTCAACACGCTGGTTATCTGTATGTTGGCGTCAAGTGTACCGTGTAGGTCGGCACCAGTAAATGGCTTGAAAATGGACGATTCCAACTGAGAAAAAGCCACTCGCAATTGATCTTCTGGTTTGCCCGAAATGGAGCCCGAAGCTGTAATGCGCTGTTTTTCCGCCTGAACCAAAAATTGTTCAAGCATCATATTTTGATTTGGGTAAATATGCAACTTGATATCTTTTCCTAACTCCCAAT
>JBBRCC010000025.1:0-44219 GCA_038205175.1 Cytophagales bacterium
ATGCTGAACAAATGAAAGATATGGTGAGTGGAAGTTATTCCTTTAGCCTTGTTGAGTCTGACAGCAATGGTTTTACGCCTTTTGGAAGCCTGAAAATCCGCATTGGATTGAAAGAAGATGCTCGTTTTGAGGCCATGATGAAGGGCTTTGTGAGCAATGGTTCGATGCGCAAAGTCGTGGACGGTCGTTATGAAAGTAGGTGGTTTCCAAACACCGTAATAGAGAAAAAGAAAAGCGATGTGTTCATTTCCTTAGGAAAAATCAAATCCAGGGAAGAATCTGGAAATATTGAGACTGTGATAAATCAAACGTTTCCCAGCGATTGGAAGTTTGAACCTATAAATCTGCAGGCGAACCTTGATCGCATGCCGGTGGGAATGAATATAGGAGCCAGTCTTTCAAATATATTTATTTCTGCCAAGCCTGAAAAAAATGGTGAGTTGAAGATAAAATTGGTTGTTAATACCAACCGACCAAACGAAAATGCGTTAAAAACGCTTTTAGAGACGAATCAAAGCAACCTTATTTTCTTCCGCAATTCAGGATTAAATTTATGATAAACCTAAAGTACATCATTCCTGAGCCCATCGAAAACCAGATTTCGGAGGCCTCTCAGGTTTGGAATTGCGAGGCTACTTTTCAGCCAAAAGATAAATACATTGTGCATGCAGAAAGCGGCAAAGGTAAAAGCACGCTTTTGCATATTTTATATGGCCTGAGAACTGACTATTTGGGTACTTTAACTGTTGATGATGTAGAAATGGAGTCTCTGAATAGGGAGGATTGGAGCTCGATTCGGCAGAAATATTTTTCTATCATTTTTCAAGACCTACGCTTGTTTGGAAACTTTACAGCATTCGACAACCTCAAAGTAAAAACTGATCTTGCTAATGAAGATGAGTATCTCGAAAATGCATTGGAAATGGCTGAAACGTTGGGAGTGAAACATACTTTGAACAAGCGCTGTGGTTTGCTGTCTTACGGTGAACGTCAGCGAATTGCCATCATTCGTGCGCTCAGTCAGCCTTTCAATATGCTGTTGATGGATGAGCCTTTCAGCCACCTTGACGAAAAAAACATTGAAAAAGCAATTGATCTGATTGAAAGAACCTGTGCTAAAAACAACGCAGGCTGGGTATTGTCTTCATTAGGAAATACTTATTCGCTTACCTTCGACCATTTGGTATCTTTGTAGCAGTTCACACAACTCATGTTGAAAAAAATAGGTTTTAGCCTGCTGGCAATTTTCATTGTTTCTGTTTCCGTATTTGCCGAAAAAGTGCTCGTGGGGAAAATTGATACTGATATCAATCCTTCAACGGCCCGATATGTTTCGTTGCTCATTGCAAAAGCAAAAGAAATCAAGGCAGATGCGTTGGTGATCGAAATCAATACTTTTGGAGGAACAGTGGCCGATGCTGACAAAATAAGACAGGATATTCTCGCTTACAAAAGCCCGACCTACGCCTTTATCAATAAAAATGCTGCCTCTGCCGGGGCACTTATTTCCATTGCTTGCGAAAAAATTTATATGTCGCCGGGCTCATCCATTGGTGCGGCCACGGTAGTAGAAGGTGGCGGAAACAAAGCTTCAGAGAAATACCAAAGCTACATGCGAGGTGTTATCAGGTCAACTGCTGAAGCCCGGGGACGTGACCCGGAAATTGCTCAGCAAATGGTTGGCATCACCAATCCGAAAGATAGCAGTCAGCAACAAGTGCTCACTTTAACATTTGTAGAAGCCATGAAATTAGGTTTTGCAGATGGGCAAATGAATAACATAGAAGGGATATTAGAAGTAAACAAACTGAAAAACGCCAAAGTAGTGTATTACGACTTGTCATTTACTGAGCGCATTATCGGTTTTTTTATGAATCCTGCCATTAGTGGAATATTGATTTTGCTCATTATTGGAGGCTTGTACTTCGAGCTTCAAAGTCCTGGCATTGGCTTCCCGCTCGTGGTGTCGGTTATTGCAGGTGTATTTTATCTCACGCCTTATTACCTCAATGGTCTTGCTGAAAACTGGGAGTTGATTTTATTGCTCGTTGGCGTGGGTTTGTTGTTGGTCGAAATTCTTGTCATTCCAGGATTTGGCATTGCGGGCGTAGCAGGATTGGTCTGCATCTTCGGTGCCTTGTTTCTCATCATGTTGCCCAACCAATGGTTCAATTTCGATCCTGTTGATCAAAATGCTTTTGTTGGCTCACTTACGGCAGTCGCCATAGGTTTGTTAGGTACGCTTGTTCTCATTGTGGCTTTAAGCTATTACATGCCCGAAACCCGATTTTTTAAGCGAGTAGAACTTTCTACCAGCATGCAAACCAAAGATGGATTTTCATCAGCTACTTATTCCACCCAAATGCTGATAGGGAAAAAAGGCGTGGCACATACCAATCTGAGGCCAATTGGAAAAGTAGATATAGATGGCGAACTTTATGACGCCAGCACCCACACCGATTGGATAGCTAAAGGAACTCAGGTTTTGGTGGTTGGGCTAGAAGGAAACACCTTTCGTGTTAAAATATATGAACAGGGTTAATTCTGATGTAAAATCTGCTGGATGTCCTTGTTTTGAATCGGCTTCTTGAGCAGTGTTACATCATTTTGTTGTCCAAAGTCAATTTGTTCCTGCTCAAACTCTGATGAAATAAGAAATAATTTAACCTTGATTTCTTGGGTAACTTGTAATCTAATTATCTTTTCAAGCAACTGAATGCCTGTCATTGCGGGTAAATAGTAGTCACAAAAAATGATTAGTTTATTGAAATACAGCCCCAATTTACTCACAAACTCTATAAGCCCTTTGTCGTCTTTAAAATAGTGAAACTGCCATAAATCACCACTTTTGTTGATGCAATGCTCAAATATTTTCTCTTGTGTTAAATCATCGTCTATAAGAATAACTCCTTTTGCCATAACATGTCTATCTTAAAGTGAAATCGCAGGGTTTGTGCGTATTAAATTCCAGTCAAATATAGAATTAATTTATCAGGTTTGTCAAGAGATAATTGACTAAATGCCTGATTTTGGGGGATGAATGATCCATTGTTTTCTGTAAATAGCATTTTGCCTGTCAAATGTCTATGTCAGATAACGCAGTAGGATTACAACCTTCCTTCTATAATTTCGTCCACTACCAAGGGGTCGAGTAGGGTAGAGGTGTCGCCCAGTGAATTGATTTCGCCTTCAGCCACTTTGCGTAAAATGCGCCTCATGATTTTTCCAGAGCGGGTTTTTGGTAAGCTACTCACAAACTGAATTTTATCCGGTTTGGCAATTCGACCAATGTATTCGGTCACTGTTTCAAAAATCTCATCCCGCATGGGATCTCCAGCGTTTTCCAAATCGGCCAAAATAATGTAGGCATAAATACCTTGTCCTTTGATGCTGTGAGGATAGCCCACCACTGCACTTTCAATTACCTTTTTATTTTGATTGATGGCGTTTTCAATTTCTGCAGTTCCAAATCGGTGGCCGCTTACGTTGATCACGTCGTCTACCCGCCCAATGATGCGGTACATGCCGTTTTGCTCTCTTCTGGCGCCATCGCCAGTGAAGTAAAGATTTTTATAAGTAGAAAAATAGTTTAACCGGCAGCGTTCATGGTCGCCAAACGTAGTGCGAATAATGGATGGCCACGGAAATTTGATACAAAGGTGGCCTTCTATACCATTGCCAGAAATTTCATTCCCATCTGTATCCACCAGAATGGGTTGAATGCCAGGCAAGGGAAGCCCCGCATGCGCTGGTTTCAATTCAGAAATGCCTGCCAACGCCGATATCATTATTCCTCCTGTTTCTGTTTGCCACCAAGTATCTACCACCGGACATTTTCCTTTGCCTACGTGGGTGTTGTACCAGTGCCAGGCTTCTTCATTGATAGGTTCGCCTACTGAGCCAAGTACCCGAAGCGAATGCAGGTTATATGCCAAAACATGATCTACGCCAGCAGCCATTAAGGAGCGAATGGCTGTGGGGGCGGTGTAAAAAATATTTACCCGGTGTTTGTCTATCACTTGCCAAAACCGACCGGGATCTGGATAAGTTGGTACTCCTTCAAACATCAAGGTGGTGGCTCCATTGAGCAAAGGGCCATATAAAATGTAGCTATGGCCAGTAACCCAGCCAATGTCTGCAGTGCACCAATACACATCACTTTCCTGAAATTGAAAAACATTGGCAAAAGTATATCCTGCATATACCATGTAGCCGCCGCAAGTATGCACTACTCCTTTGGGTTTACCAGTACTTCCGCTGGTATAGAGAATGAACAAGTTGTCTTCGCTGTCCATTTCTTCAGCTTCGCAAAAATCATCAACAAATTTGAGCTCGTCTTCGTACCAAACATCCCGATCAGCCACCATATCTACCGGCCAGTTCACCCGATTAACCACCAACGTTTTTTTCACAGTTGGGCAGGTTTGTAAGGCTTCATCCACTACCGATTTTAGAGGAATTTGTTTTGCCCCACGGTATAACCCATCAGCAGTTATTGCAAACGTACAACCTGAATCTATGATGCGGTCTGCTACCGCATTCACGCTGAAACCGGCAAAAACCACTGAGTGAACAGCACCAATTCTGGCACAAGCCAACACTGCAAATGCCAACTCAGGAATCATAGGCAGGTAAATGCAAACCCTATCTCCTTTTTGCACTCCATTTCGCTTCAATATATTACCCATTTGACAAACTTTGGCATGCAACTCACTGTAAGTGAGCCGAATCATGCGCTCTTTCGGGTCGTTAGGTTCCCAAATCAAGGCCAGCTTATTGCCTCTTTGGGCTAAATGTCTATCAAGACAATTTTCAGTGATGTTGAGTTGTCCACCCAAAAACCACTTGATGTCAGGTTGTTCAAAATTCCATTCAAGGGTTTTGTTCCAAGGTTTTCGCCATTCGAAGTGCTTTGCTATTTGATCCCAGAATGCCTCAGGGTTTTCAATGCTTTCGGAGTAAGCTTGTTGGTACTCTTCTTGGTTAGAGATTCTAAATGCTGTCATTTTCGGCAAGATAGTTTTGCCAAAAATAGATTGATTTCACCCTTAAAAAATGCGAGAGGTCGTAAATGAATCTAGAAAATTGCTACAGCACTTTTTCTAACGCTTCAAGACTTGCGGCTATGGTTTTCTGCTTGTTTTTCTTTTTCAACAATTCCGCAGCGCTGTTTGGTATCACTACTTTGCTTCTCAAATCCTCGGGCATAACTTCCAAAAACTTAACAGGATGAGCTGTTCCCAGAAAGGCGCCCACCATAAAATCTTCCATTCCATCCATGGCTTTTTTTAATCCGAGATAACCAATGGCTCCGTGCGGCTCCGATACATAGCCATACTTTTCATAAAGTTCATGCAGCCCAACCAGTGTTTCGGCATCAGTAAAGGCATGGCTTTCAATCAATTTTTCGAAATTTTGAAGGTTTCCTTCCATCAATTCATTGATGCGGGTAAAATTGCTTGGGTTGCCCACATCCATGGCATTGCTCAGTGTTCTGATGGTTGGCATGGGTTTGTAATTCCCCGATTTCATAAACATCGAAAAAGAACGATTTTCATTTGTAGCTGCTACAAATTTATAAATAGGCAAACCCATCATTCGTGCCAAAAGACCGCCGCAAAGGTTTCCAAAATTGCCGCTGGGTACAGAAACAACAATGGGGCGCCTTAAATGTGCCAATTGTTGAAAAATTAGAAAGTAGTAAAAACTCTGTGGAAGAAGTCGTAAAATATTAATCGAATTGGCGGATGTGAGGCCATATTTTTCAGATAGTGGTTTATCTAAAAAAGCCTGTTTTACCAGGTTTTGGCAATCGTCGAAAGTGCCCTCTACGGCAAAAGCTTTTATGTTGCCACCAACTGTTGTCAGCTGTTTTTCCTGAAGTTGTGTAATTTTATTTTTAGGATATAAAATGGTGACTTCAATACCCGGCATGCCCAAAAAACCGAGTGCAACTGCCCCTCCGGTATCGCCAGACGTGGCTACAAGAATGTGTGTTTTGCGGTTTTGTTTTTTGAGCATGTGATACATAATTCTACTCATAAACCGGGCACCTACATCTTTAAATGCCATACTGGGGCCGTGAAACAACTCCTGGGTAAAAAGGTGAGGGGCTAGTTGCGCCATGGGAATGGGAAATGAAAATGCATCTTTGCAAATGGACTTCAACTCCTTATTTCCTATGTCGTCAGAAAGCCAGCATTGGGCTACTTCAAACGCAATATCAGGAAAACTTAGCTTAGAAAGTTCATCCAGAAAACCAGGTGGTAGTTTGGGTACTTCGGATGGCATGTACAGGTGATTTCCTGCTGCAACTCCTTGAAATACTGCGGTTTCAAAATTGACTTTTTCAGCCTTATTGCCAATGTTATAATACTCCATTCAATACCTTTCTCAGAAAAAACATTTGGGTTTTACCACGCATTGAGACAACTTTTTTACTTTTCGCCTTTCTGCGCCAACCAACCACTATGAAGCATCAAATTAATGGTGAATTTTTATCAATCGGAAAACTAAACGATTTGCTCCTGCCAGAAGTGCAGCTTGAGCTTAGTAGTGAGGCCATTGAGAAAATAAATCATTCTCGAACATTCCTTGAAAACCGAATGGTTCATTCTGATTTGCCTATTTATGGGGTAAATACCGGATTTGGTGCTTTGTGCAAACAGCAGATTTCATCCCATGATCTTGAAACGCTTCAGCGAAATCTGGTCATGTCTCATGCTTGTGGCATGGGCGAACCAGTATCTCTCGAAGTAGTAAGGCTGATGCTTGTTGCTAAAATTCATGCTTTGGCACTGGGTTATTCAGGTATTCGTCTCATCGTAGTTCAGCGACTTATCGACTTTTTCAATACAGGTATTTTTCCGGTTGTGTATGAGCAAGGTTCATTGGGTGCTTCTGGAGATTTGGTGCCATTGGCGCATTTGTGTCTTCCATTGATGGGTGAAGGGCAGGTTTGGAAAGATGGGAAAATTGTGGCAGCCAAACTGGTTTTAGATGAGCTTGGCCTGGAACCTCTTACTCTTCAAGCTAAAGAAGGTTTGGCCTTGTTAAATGGAACCCAGTTTATGCTTGCATTGGGACTATTGGCTCTAAAAAAAGCAAATCATGCTTTTCAGGTTTCTTTGGAAACTACCGCCGTTGCAGTCGATGCTTTTCAAGCTTCCATTGTCCCTTTTCAAGCTGTACTTCATCAGGTAAGACGTCATAAAGGGCAACAACTGGTGGCAGCAAAGTTATTCGAATTGCTACATGACAGCCCTTTAGCTAAATCTTCAAAGTCGCAGGTCCAGGATCCTTATTCTTTCCGTTGTATGCCTCAAGTGGCTGGTCCGATTTGGGACACGCTGGAACATACCCAGGAAGTACTTGAAAATGAATTGAACGCAGCAACTGACAATCCGCTTATTTTTCCAGATGAAAATGCCATTCTCTCAGGCGGAAATTTTCATGGGCAATGTTTGGCTTTTGCTGGCGATTTTATGGCTATTGCTTTGGCTGAATTGGCCAACATTTCTGAACGAAGAATTTTCCAACTGGTAAGTGGATTGCGAGGTTTGCCAGAATTCTTGGTTGCCAATCCTGGCTTGAACTCTGGGTTGATGATTCCGCAATACCTTGCCGCTGCACTCGTTAGTCAGAACAAACAATGGTGTACCCCTGCAAGTGTAGACAGTATTGTAAGCAGCAATGGTCAAGAAGACCATGTGAGTATGGGGGCCAATGCGATGTTAAAACTTCAAAAAGTAGTGGAGAATGTTGAAAAAGTAATTGCTATAGAATGGCTGTGCGCCGTTCAGGCCTTGGAATTTCGGCGACCAGGAACAACATCTCCGAACCTTGAAGCTAAGATTTCCAACTATAGAAAATCAGTTCAGTTCTTATCCGACGACCGGATTCAGTATGTCGATTTGCACCAAACACTTGCGTTTTTGTTTCCTACAACTCCCTAATTATTTGATTTGAAAATCGCAGATTCTTTACGTGTCTTTTTTCTAAAATTCTCCACCCGGTTCGTTGGAATTTGGGCTTTTGTTTTTGCACTTTTTACCTTCAGCCCCTTGCAGGCTCAGGATGATGCATGTTTTACTTTCATTGGCGATTCGGTGGGTTGCGCTCCTTTCCGGGTTCGGGTCAGTAGTTGTGCATTGGGCAACGCCATCATTAGCTATAATTTCAGGTGGAGACCGGGAGCTCCTGCCAGCGACTACAACATTATACCTAACAACATTCGGGATACATCGATTGTGTACGAAACGCCAGGAACCTACATTATTGAGCAATTCAGGGGTGGAACAAGGAGGCAACAACGCACAGTGAGGGTATTTGATCTCAATACCTTGCCTTCATTTACAATGAGTTCTTGTTTCGATACTTTGCTACTTACCCTTGCCGATACTCAGTTTACCCGTTTTCAGATTGACTATGGAAATGGTTTATCGGAAATCATAGATCGGGGAGACACGCTTATTCGAAAGCCATATATTTTAACAGGCGACAAAGCAACTTTCAATGTTTCGGTAAAGGGCCTGATCCCTTCTACTTGCAACCAAACCCCTGTTGCCCGAAACATCACATTGTATAACAGGTATCCAAGACCCGACATTGCCCGCATTGAAGTAGAGGAAAGCACGGGAAATTATGTTGCCAAGGTTCAGTTTAAAGCTTACGCCGACTTGCAGTATGCGGTCTTTGAAAGACAGGCAAGCGGCAATTTTTCACTCAGGGAATTAAGAGAGGAGGAAGAAGACACAGAAATAAGCTGGGCCTTAACCCAAAACTTACGCTCTGGTTTTTGTTACAGAATCGCTTTGCTTACCGGATGTGAAGACACACTCTGGTCGCCTGAAGTATGCGACCTTCCACTTGCTGCGGTCGGTGGCAACCAGCGGGTGCAACTAACTTGGCCAAGACATAAAAGTGATTCACTGGCTGAGCTTACTCTGTTTAGAGACAATGTTTTACTAAGAAATCTTACCAGAAACGATTCTGCCTATATCGATGAAGACGGCTTGCGCTGTGGCATAGCTTACTGTTATCGTTTGGTGGGTACATATCGGAATAATCAGTTTGAAAATCCTGCTCTAAAGGTTCGAACTTTGTCAGACACAGTTTGTGTTTTCGCCACTTCAACAGAGCAACCAACTGCTGTTGAATATGCTACCGCCTCTGTTGAAAACGGATTGGTTCAAATTTCATGGCAACGACCTTTTGGATTTTCGCCGGCCGATTACAAAATCACCAAAGCCTTCAGAAGTCAGAACTTTACTTTGCTTACAACTACCTCGGCCAATACCATAACCGATTCTTTATCTAAGCCCAACGAAGGAGTTCACTGCTATAAAATTCAATACACCGATGTTTGTGCAAATGAATCTGCAATATCAAATCCGGTGTGTCCGGTATTTTTAAAAGTAGAAATTGAAAACAATGCACCATTGCTCAAGGTGTTTTCCTGGACTCCCATGGTAGGTTGGCAAAATGGAGTCAGAAATTATTATTTGCAGTATCTGAAATCAAATGCAGTTCCATACCGGGAAGAAAATGCCGGGCGGGAGCTCATTTTGGGCCAACCTGAACGAGACACAGTGCAGCAACTTTTGCGGGTTCGGCTGGCGTCTGTGGCCATTGACTTTCCATTGATAGACACCAGTTTTTCGAATGAAGTAGAGATTTTGCAGCCTCATCGTGCAGATTTTCCACAGGCATTTTCACCAAACAACGACAGGCTAAATGATCATTTCAAAGGATTTATACATCATTTTAAATCCTTTGAATTGGTTGTTTTCAACCGTTGGGGGCAAGAAGTTTTCAGGTCTGAGAACAAGTATGAAGGTTGGGATGGCACATTTCAAGGCCAAGATTGTCCGGCAGGCGTCTTCGCATGGAATTTGAAAGGTGAAGATGAAACCGGTAAAAAAATAAAGAAGGCCGGAACATTAAATCTTCTCCGCTAAGGCAATAATGCGGGAGATTTTTCTGCAAAATCCTACCTTTACAGTTCAATTCAAATCAGGATAATGGATCAATTCATGCAAGCTGCTATCGACGAGGCAAAAAAAGGATTTGCTGCCGGTGGCATTCCTATCGGTTCAGTTTTAGTAAGAGATGGGAAAATCATTGGCCGAGGTCACAACCAGCGGGTACAACAAGGCGACCCTATGGCCCACGCTGAAATTGACTGTTTGCGAAATGCCGGAAGAATTGGGAATTACAAAAATGCTGTGCTCTATTCTACACTCATGCCCTGTTATTTGTGCTCAGGGGCAGTGGTGCAGTTTGGCATTAAAAAAGTAATTGTGGGCGAATCTGTAACGTTTCAAGGTGGGCCCGAATTTATGCAGGCGCACGGCGTTGAAGTCGTAGACCTTAGAAACCAGGAATGCATAGACCTTATGAATCAATTTATTGCAGAAAAACCCGATCTTTGGAATGAAGATATTGGAGAATAGACAACCATTCCTGGTCTTCTGTTTTCAACTCTTTTGTTTACACCACCTTTTGAAATTCTCACACTATGTTTACTTCAACCCAATACCCACCCGTTAAAAATTTTATTGCCGGACAGTTCGAACGAAATGGCCAACGCAGTATGGACGTATATAGTCCGCTTACCGGAGAAGTGATTACCACACTTCCATTGTCTTCCATGTCAGATCTCGATGCTGCAGTAAAGGCTGCTCAAGCTGCATTTCCTGCCTGGTCGGGCTTAACTATCAAAGAACGTGTTCAGGTATTTTTCAGGTATAGAAATCTGCTTGAGAAACACATGGCAGAGCTTACCGAATTGGTACATATCGAAAATGGCAAAACCCACGATGAAGCCCGTGCTGAAGTTGAAAAAAGCATAGAACTTACCGAGTTTGCTTGTTCATTGCCTCAACTTGTTCAAGGCGAAGTGTTGGAAGTGAGTCGTGGAGTTGAATGTAGAACAGAACATAAACCTCTTGGTGTTGTGGCGTCAATTGCGCCATTCAATTTTCCCAACATGGTGCCGCATTGGACCTTGCCAAACGCCATAGCACTGGGAAATTGTATGATTTTGAAACCTTCAGAGCTGGTGCCGCTTTCTGCTATTAGAATTGCAGAGCTGCTAAAAGAAGCTGGTTTGCCCGATGGTGTGTTTAATATTGTGAATGGCGATCGGGAAATTGTTGAAGCCATTTGCGATCATCCTGATATTCAAGCTGTTTCTTTTGTTGGTTCAACCAAGGTGGCCAAAATTGTGTACAAAAGGGCAACTTCAAATCTTAAGCGTTGCACAGCATTGGGTGGAGCAAAAAACCACTTGTTGGTGATGCCGGATGCTCATCCTGACATGACGGCAAGCAATGTAACAGCCTCAATGGCAGGTTGCGCTGGCCAACGTTGTATGGCAGCTTCGGCCATGGTTGGCATTGGCTCTATTGACCATATTGTTTCAAAAATTGTAGAAGAAGCCAAAAAAGTAGTACCGGGCAAAAACCTTGGTTCAGTTATCACCAAAGAAGCCAGAGAACGTATTGAACGTTATATCAATGATGCAGAGGCACAAGGTGCCAAGGTGTTGGTTGATGGCAGAAACTGGAAAGTAGATGGTTTTGAAGGTGGTTACTACGTTGGCCCAACCGTTATTGATTTTGTGAAACCCGACATGGCTATTGCCAAAGAAGAGGTTTTTGGACCTGTTTTGGCCATCATTAGAGCCAAAGATTTGGACGAAGCTTTAACCATTGAAAATAGTTCTAATTATGGCAACGCTGCATCTGTTTTTACCCAAAGTGGGGGAGTGGCAAGGCAAGTTATGGAAAAGGCCAGTGCTGGTATGATTGGTGTAAACATTGGCGTTCCTGTTCCTCGTGAACCTTTTTCATTTGGGGGTTGGAATGAAAGTAAATTTGGTGTGAACGACATTACAGGCAAAAGCTCCATTGAATTTTGGACGCAGTTGAAAAAAACATCTGTAAAATGGAATCCTGAAGCTAGAACCAACTGGATGAGCTAATCTGTTCGACTTCATTTCTAATCAGTTTTAACTTTCTCAAAGACTAGCCTGGCTCGGTTATTTAAACTTGAGCCAGGCTTTTTCTCTTCCACGGGTTAGCAAAACTCCGTTTCGGCTGATTTTTGACTTGATGAACTTGGGCTTGTTGTCCAGATTTATAATCCAAACCAACACAATGCTTTTCCCTGAATACCTGGCTATTGCCAAAGGTGTAGGTTCAAAGTCCAGACCAGGAGCGGTTGCTGTGAATAAATTTATAGGAGAAGATGCTGCCACTTGTACCAAAATTTCTTCATTGGTTTTCGGAAGTTTGGTTGAAAAGGTGGTCTGTGTTTGTTTGTCCGTTTGCCTGATGTTTGTGAGGAAATCATAATCCATTATTTCCTTTTCGTCGCAAATTGCCAACGATGGGCGAAGTTCCCACTCGCCTCGTTGGTGATAAGCCACGTCATATTTCTGATTCACTTCGCTTTCAATATCGTCTAAAATAACAATTGTACTGGTATCGAACAGACAAAAATACCGGGTATGCGACACACCCGGATACGCATTTTGAGTTTTAACTATGCTATATGGGCGACCTCTCGAAGTGCCAAATCCAAGCGATTGAGCAGGAGCCAGTGCCTGATTTTTTTCGTTAACAACCAAGGAATTGTGGGCTAGCGTGGTTTTAAACCAACTATCTTGCAAAGGTGAACTGTAGGGGGCATGCCCAGGATCAGGGGAAATGATTGCATTTTTTCCATACAACACAAATGAAAGCGCATCCGGATGTGCGTGCCAGCCCAGGTCGGGATTAGCGTCGTATTTGGCAGCCAACCACACTTGTTTATTTCCCCTTCCAATGCTGAGAATATCAACACCATCTGCTTCATAATGCTTAGATTTTGGTTGCCAATATGTTTCGCCACTTATTTTCTTTTTACCATAAAGCAAAGTGTAGTCAAAGGCGTTGTATTCAGCATTATTTTTTTCAAAAAGGCGTTGGTCTTGCCTCGAAGCATCAACAATTTTTTGATATTCGGGTGAGGCGAATGTGTAATATCCATATTCATAAAATGCTGAAAATGAAGGCAAATAAGTTTCTTTGCTGTCATTAAATCTGGGCAGTTGCATATTTGGCATGGCCAAAGAAATGGGTGCGTCCAACGCTTTTTTCAATTGGAAAACATAATTTGGATAACCGTGATTTTTAGCAGTTTCGGCCAAAAGCAGCAAAGGCCTCAGCGCATAAAAGTGATAAGAAGGCGAACGCTCATACCATTGGCCAAGCTCAGTAAAACCCTTTTCGAGTTGGCTTTCCAAACCTGTTCCTTTCCGGGTAAGCGACCATTGCACCAATGCATCATTACGTAGCAAATAGCCAGTCATGCCAACAGCCGCAATATACCAGCAGCTGATATTGTGAATGCCTAAATCTGGAGACCGCATGATGATGTCGGTAGCAGGCAAAAGCAAGCGATTTTTGGTTTCTTCTTTCAAAGCTTCTGGAAACTCGGGCCAAAGCAAGGCCAACCCTTGAAGCATTTCTGTGAGCCATACTGACTCGCTCAGGGCTTGAGCCGATACCCTGCCAACTCCAGTTCTATGTGAAAAGTTCGGTTGATTTTCCTTGTCGTGAATGGGAATTGAAGTATAAATTTCATTGTATGCTTTTACAATATCTATGCCTTTGCTCAGGTATTTTTTGTTGCCTGTAACTTTAAAAGCTAAAGCTAAAGCGAATAGTCGGTTTGCCCATAGTTTATGTACATGGGTTAAAATTAAGACGCCATCGTAGTCAAATTGTATTTTACTTGTGTCGCCTTTAAAAACTTTTGTGCCAGACTGGTTGTGATGTTCCCATTTCCAATTGCCCAAATATTTTCCTGGAATCAATGGTTTTCCTACTTCCGGATCTACATAGTAGTGTTCCCAGTTGCCGCCTTTTGAGGGTAACTGAATGCGATAAGGGTCGTTCGAAATAGAGTCGGCAAGTTTTTTAATATTTTCAAACCGCTCTGCAGCCCAGGCTTCTTGTTTAATTTTTAAAGAAACGGAGTCAAGCAGACTTGCGGAAATATTTAGCAATGACTCTTTCTGAGCCATACCCGATTTGCAAATCCCAAGCAAAGCCAGCCATACAAAAAAACGTATTACATGCTTGCAATCCATCATGCTTTGGCGAACAAATTATTAATGTTAATTGTCAGATTTTGGTTTCCGGTTTTTGGCTTTTATCATCAGATTATTAATCAAAGTAAAGGCGTGAACCTGATTTGGATATTGGTATCCGGGCAGGTTTTCAGGTTTGTTCCAAAAGTACTCACCATTTTCATAAATCAATATAGCCCGGTCGTAGGGTGGGGTGTGAAAAACAGGAGGTTCCTTATCGAAAATTAATTCGTTGTCCTGAAGTGTAACTCCTGCCGCTTTATGGCCTCGCACAGGTGCGTGAGAAATATTGTAGATTAGATTTTTGCTTGCAAAATATCCCTTCGATCCTTCATCAAAATATAGTCCGTTGTTAGGCGAACCATGGTTGTGCTTGCTGCGAGGCACATCGTGAATGGTATTGCCAATAATTTCCGATCCTGGTTGAAAACCAAGTACATAAATTCCTCCACCATCGCCCAACTCCTGCATCACGTGGTGAACATGGTTAAAATTTATTTTGTTGTTTTTAGATGATGTAGGCTCTGGATTCCAATGCCAACCCACTGAAATGCCTGTATAAGGTAAGTCAAAAACTTCATTGTTCAGAATTGCACATTCAGCCGCAAAACCTAGCCAAATCCCCACCCCTGAAGTGAAATGTCTTCCAACTGTTGTTATTGTATTTTGGCTTATGGTTATTTGTTTAACCAGAGAGGCAGTGTCTGTATTAGGCTCATGAATATTGCCAACCACAATGCCGTTGCCCCCAATATCCTTAAATACGCTTGAATCGATCAAAATTTGTCTGCAACCTTTTGTAATTCTGACTCCATTTGTGCCTAAATTTTTAAATTGACAGTGTGTAAATTGGCAGTCTTTTGCAAATTTTGCCACAACAGCCGAACTTAACCATCCAGGCTCTTCGCCTCCTTGTTTGGGATTGTAAAAAGTAGCAGCTTGGTTGCCATCATAGCCAGTTGGTGGCAGTTTGAATGCGGTGTGAGAAAAAGTTATGCCCTCAAAACTCACATTTGTCAAAGCATTTTTTCTTGTGCCTTTCAAATATACCAACGTATCTATTGTTGGCGCAAATACTAAAGCTGAATCCATTTTTAGTCCTTTTTTTGGCTTGTAATACAGCTTATCTTTGTCAATTGCCCATTCATTTTCTCTATCTAACATACTGACTGCACCCTCAAGGTAAAAGCTAAAACCTGAAACTCGTTCAAGTGATGTGATGGTATTGTGCGCATTTTCTCCTTTCGGAAAATCAGGAAAAGGTGGAGAAAGCAAAACCTTTCCTTTGCTTGGAATTGTTTCTTGCACCTGTTTTCTAAAGGAAGCCCAATCTTTCATAAGCACTACTTCGCCTGTTTCACCTTCCAGCAACTTTGGCATTTTGTACAACGATTGAAGTTCAACTTTTTGTAGATATGTTCCTTCCGCACCTGAAAAGTTGACTCTTTCAAGGAAGTATACAGGTCTCTTTTTATTTGCATTTGGCGTTCTGGCTCGTTGTGCACGTTCACCATTCACATACAATTGTTCGAAATATTTGCCTTGTAACGCTGCACTCCATTTTCCGTTTTTTTCTCTCTGCCAACCGGAAATTGCCTGGCCTCCCGACAGCACAACTTCTCCATTTCCTAGTGCTTTGAATTGAATCTTTTTGGGAATAAAGGGAGCTGGGTTGAGTACCAGTGTTTTTTTCAACGGATATGTGCCGGCATAGAAGTGCACCTGAATTTCAGTGTCGGAGCCTTCAATTTTTTCAAACAATAGCTGTTGAAGTCTTTCAATGGATTGTATAGGGCTTTCGTATGAGCCGTTTGCATTGTCATTTCCTACAGGGCTCAGGTAAATGCTAGCTGGCTGGGCTTGAGTGTAAAATCCAACCAGGAAAATTAAATAGCGGAGGTGCATGTGCATCATGCTGAAGTGGTTCAGGTGTTTGAGTGTTGTGGAAGCAAAATACAGATTATTATCCATTCTAATTGCTTTTTAATCTGTGTTTTTATCATTTCAACACCGTTTTTTCAACACCGCCATATTTTAGTTTGGATTTATAGGAATCGATTTTCAATATTGCTACATGCATTTTTTCAAAACCGGGCAAAAAGCCATTTTTAGTTTCATCTTTATCTTCCTGGTTTGTTTTCTTGTTTCAGGGCAAACTCCGCAGCCACGGCGATTGATAGACGATAAGCCTTCGCTCGATACCATGTCAAAAGCAGTTCAATTGCTTTATAATGGTCATTTCGATTTGGCTGAACAAACAGCGCTAAGCATTAGGAAAAAATATCAGAATCACCCTTCTATGCCCCTTTTTACTGCTTTGCTCAGATATTGGCGGTACATGCCAGTGCATCAATCTCCCAAAGAACTCGAGGCTTATCGTTTGCTGCTGTTTCGAACGGCTTCACTTTCAGAAGATTTGTTGAAACGGAATGAAAAAAATCCTGAGGCCATTTTTTTTAATATGATGGCTTATTTGATGATGGCCAGGTTGAATGCTGAAACAGGCGAATATATTAAAGCGGTCAGCGATGCCCGCAAGGCCTACGTTCAGCTTAAGAAGGGTATGGAGTTGAAAGAAAAGTATCCTGAATTTTATTTTTCAACCGGTCTTTTTCATTTTTACAGGGAGTTTTATCCAGAAGCACATCCAGTTTACAAACCATTTGCCTTCTTTTTCGAATCCGGAGATAAAAAGCTAGGTCTGCAAGAAATGGAAGTTGCTGCGAATAGGTCGGTGTACTGCAAGGCAGAGGCGCTCACTTTTCTCACATTTATCAACCTTCGCTATGAAGATAATTTATCTGAAGCATTGAGGATTTCGAAACGGCTGATTGAAGAATATCCAAATAACAATGTGTATAAATTGCTGAGAACTGAAGTGCTTCTCGAAGCCGAAAAATATGACGCCGCAGAGGGTTTGATATCTGATTTGCTTACCCAAAGTTCTACTTTTCTTTTTGCCCCAGCCATGGCATTTCATGGTATTTTGCACGAAAAGTATTTTAAAAAATATGAATTAGCAAAAGGCTTTTACCTTAAATCGTTGCAGTTGGCAAAGCCAAAAAGAAAATCAGAAGATGTTTACGCTTTTGCTTGTTATATTGGCCTTGGTCGAATTTACAAAGCAGAAAACAACATGGAGCGAGCTAGATACTACTTCAGAAAGGCTGCGGATAGCCCTAACGAAAAACAGAAAAAAGAAGCAAAGCAGTTTTTTGGGCAAAAGTAGGCAGAGCAAAGATTTTCACTGGTACAAGGATTTGTTGTTGGTTTTGCTTTCAAACAATAGTGCCGTACCTTTGTTTCCTGAATAAAACAACAGAAATATGGCCATCATGATCACCGACGAATGCATCAACTGTGGTGCATGTGAACCAGAATGTCCAAACACTGCCATCTACGAAGGTGGCGCTGAATGGAGCTGGGGAGGTGGAACAAAATTGACAAGTGTAGAACTGGAAGATGGTTCCCTGGTAGACGGTGCTACCAAACAAGCGCCCGTTTCTGACGAATTTTATTATATCGTTTCAAATAAATGTACAGAATGTGTTGGCTTTCACGAAGAACCACAATGTGCGGCAGTGTGTCCCGTAGACTGTTGCATCCCTGATCCTGATTTTGAAGAAGCCAAGGAAGAACTCGAGGTGAAGCAGCAATGGCTACACCAGGTAATTGCAGATTGATCAATACAAAAAACGAAAAGGGATAAGCACTTGGTCAATAACATGAATATGACCTTTATCTGTTTTCCAGTCTTCAGCAGTAATTTTAATTAGTTTTTGCCGCTCTTCGTCGAAAAGCAATATTTCATCTTCTTCTCCCATACTCACAATCAGCCTTACTCCACCTATGGTTTTAAGTGTATAGCTTCCTCCATTTTTTTTCACCAACCTTCTAATGTCTTTGCCGGAAAGCTTTTTGTCTAGCACGTGGTAGGTTATCATTTCTTCCAGCGATTTCAGGTTGTCGGGTTTCATCAGGTAGTCGAAAACCTTGATCGGAACTCGTTTAAAAGCCTCGTTGTTGGGCGCAAATAATGTAAATTGAGTTCTGTCGGTCAGTTGCTCTAGATCACGGGTTTGGTAAACCATAGTTTCAAGCAAGGCTTGGTATTTTTCATCCCTTACGGCTTTAGTACTATCCAGCCAAATCCTTCGTTTTCTGATTTCTTCTTTTCTGGACGCTTTCTTGGACTGCGTTGTGAGCACAGTACTCACTTCTTCTTGAATTGCAGCCAGACTATCTTCTTCTACAGATATTGCTACAGTATCTTGCTGAGCCTTGAGTTCCATTGAAAACAAGCATAATGCACCGAAGAAGTTAAAAATGTACTGAAGTTTCATGTTGAATGCCCTATTCCATTCTCAACGGGCAAGTGGCCCGCAAGGTATTTGGTTTTGGGCTAAAACTGAAATCAGTATAAGAATCGGAATGGTAATACTACCTGATCTACAACATGGATGATCCCATTTTGCCGGTTCCAATCTTCGGCGGTAATTTGAATTTTGCGGCTATTGGCCTCATTGAAAAATTCAATCGCATCGCTCTCGTTGATACTTGCTACCAACTTCACCCCTCCAAGTGTTTTAAATGGGTAGCTGCCACCGTTTTTTCTGATCAACCTTCTGATGTCATTTCCACTGTATCTGCTGTCTAGAACATGGTAAGAAATGAGGTCTTCTAAAGCCTGAGCATTATCCGGACTCATTAAATAATCCATCGTTGAAATGGGTATTTTTTTGAAAGCGGCGTTGTTGGGGGCGAGCAATGTGTATTTTTTATTGTCTTTTATTTTGTCAAAATCACGTACTTGGTGCACAATGCTTTCAAGAATGGCCTGGTATTTTTCGTCTCTCACTGCCAAGAGCGAGTCCGTTTTAACCCTTCGTTTTATGGCTGGTTCATTCATAGCAACTTCTCTTTGGGCAAACAAAGAAGTTTGAAGCAAAACAGCCAACAAAGCAGTTAAAAAAGTGTGCTTCATAGTTTAAGGTATTTTCAATGAAAGTCCCTGAGCAAAACTGCCGCTTGTTGCAGAGCAAATCCGGCTTCTTTCAGTTCGGGGTCGTCTTGATTAAGTATTTCTACAAATCCTTGCTGCTTTTCAGATGCTTTGGCAGCATAGGCGTGAACAATTTTTTTCAGTTCGGGTGATAGCATTTTGATCTCAGATTGGTTCACAGATAGGTTGTGTAAGTCGAGCCAATTCCAAAGTGGGAACAAGTCCTCGTCGTTTACTTTAATCTGTTTCGCTTTTAAATGCAGTTTGCTAATGCTGTGTTTGTTTTTCTGGAAAACATGAATACCTGCATATTTAATGGCTTCGTCAGGATTGCAAACGCTGAAAAAAGATTGACAAGTTCCTGTGTCTTTCGGCGTAAAAATATCAGGTATTACACCTCCGCCACCATAAACTGGTCGCCCATTTATGGTGTAAAATTTATACTTACCTTCTTGTTTAACACTATCAATGAAAAACAGCTCGCCGTTGTTATACCGTGAGGCTAATTCTTTGAAATAGGCGTGTCGGCCTCTCGAATAATTTTTCTGAATGCATCTTCCGCTTGGAGTAAAATACCTACTCACGGTAAGCCGCATTTCAGACCCATCGGGCAATACCACGGGTACTTGTACCAAACCTTTTCCGTATGTTCGTCTGCCCACTATTATTGCTCTATCGTTGTCTTGCAAGGCGCCAGCTAATATTTCGGCTGCAGAGGCTGTGTTTTCATTCACCAAAACCACAAGAGGTTGGTCTTCAAAAATGCCATAACCTGTGGAGAATACTTTGGAGTCGTGTTTTTTATTTTTGCCTTTAGTAAATACAATCAAATCACCCGCCGCCAAAAACTCATCGGCTACTTTAGCTGCCGTGTGCACATATCCACCACCATTGTTACGCAAATCCAATATCAGTTTTTTGGCACCTTCTTCAAGTAAGAGTTGCAACTCAGTGCGAACCTGAATTGCAGTGGTAGCTGTAAATCTTGATATTTTTAAGAATCCTGTTTCCGAATCCAGCATGTAAGCAGCCTCTACGGATTCAGATTTAATGACTTGTCTGGTGAGTTTCAGATCCTGAGTACGGGTTTTTCCCCATTTCAAAACTTTAAAATTCAAAGAAGTTTTTTCGGGTCCCCGAACCATTCTGAAGAGAAATTTATGCGGATCCGATAGTCCAACGGCATCTATTTTGTCCACAGCCAGAATTGCATCGCCGGGCTCAAGTCCAACTTTGGCTGCAGGTGATCTTGGTGTTACACTTTCAATCCGGATAGTGTCCTGATACTGAAAAAATTCACAACCTACACCGCCAAACTGGCTTTCAAGTGCTGCTTTTTCTTCGGTTACCTGACTGCCTGGTAAATATTTTGAATGAGGATCTAACTTGCTTAAAACAGAAACAATCGCTGCATCACCCAGAGAATCTGAATTTACATGGTCTACATAATCGTTTTCTATGTGGGTGAGCACGTCTCTGAATTTAATTGAGTTGAGCAATATGCCGTCAGGAGCTTTGGGATTGTACCGGCCAAACATGCCTGCACCGGCAAGAAAAGCCCCCAAAGGAATGATAGCAAATTTCAGCTTGCGAAGGTGCTTGTTCAAAAAATGCTGAAAGTTTAAAGACATGAATTTTTATACCTGATGTAGGATTAGTGCCCTGATTCAACTGCGTACTACTTTTTTATTCCTGAATTTAAAACTTCAAGCACGTAGTTGAACCAAAAGGCTGGTCAAAGGTATAAATTTTATTTTAACAAGAAAAAATTAAACTTATCAAATAATTAATATTAATATTTGGCAGTATTCGTTGTAATTGATATGACTTTAAGGAATCGTTATTTTTCTACAAATCAAAACCGCTTACGCTTTAGCCAAAAACAAAAAGCCCTCCTGACTGGCAGAAGGGCTTGCATGACTTGCTCTTAGAGTTGAATTTAAAATTCCATGTGCTTCATTCTGTTAATATCTCCTACGTTGAGGTCTCCAGGTTTTTTTAGCAGAATCACCAGAAGACGTTGTGCTTTCGCTTGTTCTTTGTTCTTGTCGCTGAGGTCTCTGACTGTTTTGAGGCTTGGCTGCCGGGGTGGGTGTATGGTTTTTCAACACATAGTCGTGCCCGGCTACAATTGGAATGTTTTTCCCAATCAGTTTTTGAATATCTCTCAGAAATTCCTTTTCCTCAGCATCACAAAAGGCTATGGCTTGTCCGCTTGATCCTGCTCTTCCTGTCCTGCCTATGCGGTGAACATACGATTCAGGTATATTGGGCAGGTCATAATTAAATACATGTGTCAGCTCATCGATATCGATACCTCGGGCTGCAATGTCGGTTGCCACCAAAATCCTTATTTGGCTTGCTTTGAAATTGGCAAGGGCAGATTGTCGGGCATTTTGAGATTTATTGCCATGAATAGCAGCTGACGGTATACCTGATTTTGTTAATTCACGAACCACCCGATCAGCGCCATGTTTGGTGCGGGTGAATACAAGGGCTCTTTCAATCCGTTGGTCGTTCATTATGTCTACCAACAAAGGCCTTTTGTTTTCTTTGTCTACAAAGTACACCACTTGATTTATGGTGTCGGCTGTAGAAGAAACCGGGGACACTTCCACTTTTATCGGGTTGCTGAGAATTGTATTGGCCAAGCTCACTATTTCGGGCGGCATGGTGGCCGAAAAAAACAGCGATTGTCGCTGAGCAGGAAGTTTGGCAATTACTTTTTTTACGTCGTGCACAAAACCCATGTCGAGCATGCGGTCGGCTTCGTCAAGCACAAAAATCTGAAGGTGTGATAAATCTACAAATCTTTGGTTCATCAGGTCAAGCAAACGGCCCGGAGTAGCAATGAGCACGTCAACACCATGTTGAAGCGATTTAACTTGCCCATGTTGATTCACTCCGCCAAAAATTACTTCGTATTTCAGATTCACATTGGCGCCATAGGTGGCAAAGCTTTCATGAATTTGAATGGCAAGTTCACGAGTTGGTGTGAGCACCAAACTTCTGATTGGTTTTCTTCCAGGCCTCACATTTCTGTCGAGCGCCAGTTGCTGAATAATAGGAATGGCAAATGCTGCCGTTTTTCCAGTGCCGGTTTGGGCACAACCCAAAATATCGTTGCCTTGCAAGGCTTGTGGAATGGTCTGTTGTTGAATGGGGGTTGGCGTTGTATAGCCTTCAGCTTTAACGGCCCTTAAAATAGGCTCAATAAGCTTTAATTGATCGAAAATCATATATTAGAAAACAAAAATTAACGGCGACCGAAGCCTTAAAAATTCTATGTAAAAGCTGCCGTTTGAGATAAGAATTTGAGCGTAACGCTTACAGGTTCAGAACTAAGTGGATGCCGACATGGGCAATATGCGTAGCAGAATATAAGAAGCACGTCACTGGCTTTCGCTGCAAAGGTGAAGTTAATTATTCGTTAATCCTTGTAAAGCATTGAATTAAAGCCTTTCCACTTTCTGGACCACATGTCGGCTATCGGCTTGCCAGAAAAACCTAAAGTATTTTTCCCTGAATTTTATTTTCAATCTTTCTTCCGGCACTGCTTCTTCCAATGCGTTTATTGCTGGTGCATTGTCTTTTGGTACTGTAAATTCCCAGTTTGTTCCGTTTGCCAATTTATCGCCGTTCGCTTCCACTTCCGAGTCTGTTAAAAGTATGCCTTCATAGGTTTTGAACAACACGCCCCGCTTTGAAAATGAAACAATTTTTCCAGTCACTTCCCCATCTTTGTAAGCATCACGCATGAGAAAAATCAGCGATATGCCACCCAAAAGAATGAAAGAGAGAAAAAAAAATTTAAACCAAAGGGGAATTTTCCACCCCTTTGGTTTTGGCATTATTTCGTTAGCGAATTTTAAGGTCATGAATTATGGCCTGGATGGTTTGATCTAAGTTTGCGTTTACCTTGTCGTAATCTGCCTTGCTGGCAAGTGCTGCGTTGACCGAGAAGTAAAATTTAATTTTGGGCTCTGTGCCAGATGGTCGGGCCGAAATTTTGTTTCCATTTTCTGTGATAAACTGAAGCACATTCGATTTTTCCATATTGATGGGCTTGGTGGCTCCACTGGTGAGATCAGTCTCTTGCTGCGCCTGATAATCGAGCAGGGTTACAACTTTTGATCCTGCAATGGATTTTGGTGGATTTTCTCTGTAACCGGCCATCATGGCTTGAATTTCTTCTGCGCCTGTTTTGCCCTTTTTGGTCATGGAAATAAGGTCTTCTTTGTAGAAACCAATGGTGGTGTACACTTCCAAAAGAAAATCGAACAGCGACAAACCTTTATCTTTGGCATAAGCCGCCATTTCGGCTATAAGTCCGCAACTGGCAATGGCGTCTTTGTCACGTACAAAATCGCCAATCAGGTAGCCATAGCTTTCTTCGCCGCCCACTATAAATTCTTTTTTACCTTCCAATTCCCGCATTATTCCGGCAATGTATTTGAAACCGGTTAACGTATTGTAGCAATCGACCCCAAAGTAGACAGCCATTTTGTCCAGAATGTTGGAGGTAACAATGGTTTTTACAATGTATTGATTGCCATTGAGTTTGCCTTCGTCTTTCCAGGCATTAAGCATGTAGTAGAAAAGAATGGATGCAGTTTGGTTTCCGTTGAGTAATTGCCATTCGCCCAAATGGTTTTTCACTGCTATGCCAACCCTGTCTGCATCAGGATCTGTGGCCATCACCAAATCGGCATCTATGGCTTTTGCTTGTGCGAGAGCCAATGTCATGGCTTCTTTTTCTTCTGGGTTAGGATACACCACAGTTGGGAAATTTCCATCAGGAGTAGCCTGTTCTTTTACCACGTGCACCTGGGTGAAGCCCATTTCTTCCAGCAATTGAGGCACCAATGTTATGCCTGTGCCATGAATGGGCGAGAATATAATTTTAAGATCTTTTTGCCTGGCAATGGCATCTTTTGAAATAGAAAGCGAAAGTACTTTATCAAGATAAGCACGGTCTATCTCTTCGCCTATCAGTACAATATTAGCATCTATACGCTCAAACTTCACCATGCCTGGATCGGTGATTTTTTCAACTTCAGTTATCACGTTTTTGTCGTGCGGAGCCACCATTTGGGCACCATCGGTCCAATATGCTTTATAGCCATTATACTCCCTTGGATTATGAGAAGCAGTAAGCACCACACCCGACTGACAACCCAAATGTCTGATAGCAAAACTAAGTTCTGGGGTTGGGCGGAGGGCTTTAAAAAAATACACCTTAATGCCGTTGGCTGAGAAAACATCGGCAGTGATTTTGGCAAAATATGGACTGTTGTTCCTGGAGTCATGGGCAATGGCTACTGACACTTGCTGGTTGGGAAACGAACGCAACAGGTAATTAGCCAAACCCTGCGTAGCCATGCCGATGGTATATTTGTTGATACGGTTGGTGCCTGCACCCATCACTCCTCTTAGGCCTCCGGTTCCAAACTCCAGGCTTTTGTAAAAGGAGTCTGTCAGTTCAGTTTCATTGCCTGCCTCGATCAATTGTTTGATCTGGTTTTTGTTATCTTCGTCATAGGCTCCGGAGAGCCATTGGTCAATTTTGGTTTGAATATATGCTTCCATCTTGGTTGTTGGATGAGAAATAGATTGGCAAAAAGGGCAAATTTCTGAAAAGCAGCAAAAGGAAAAACAGGCTGCCAACTTATATCAGGCAAAACGAACCTGATTCGTTTAAACAATTGAACAGCTACAACCCATCAAAGCTTTGTAGGTGAACTTTATTGATGCTGAGATTTATCCGCAGTTTTGGTGTGCTCATTTCAACTGGTTTTTGGTTTTGCACAGATAATCTTTGATGTTTATAATTCCCACAACCCGATATGATTCTTAAAACCTTGTAGGCTTAGCTCCATCCTGTTTGCTTACCAATTTATTAATATTTTGACTTTTTGCGGTGAATTAAATTTATGAGTAGACAAAAGCGTATCAAAAATACATAATCAGCCCTCCAAGCCGAACTTCAAAACCCAGGCTTTTTGCAATTTTGGAAAGTAAAAAGGTAAACACCTGTGTAGAAAAATGGGCAAAATAGAAGCAAAACCCCTGCTTAATGCCGTTTTGAAAGGTTAAAATTAGTGCAAAAGTGCTTAATACTTGTTACAGGCAAGGCATTCAAACCTACATGAGATTTTCAATGGTTTCAAAATTAGAAGTCCAATAAAAACTCCTGTTTTGGGAAATAAATTCTTGAAATAATTATATTATTGATTTCTGCTGATCTCAAACCAGTTGTGTTAAGCCGCTGTAAATACTACCAATTCTGCGGCTGAAGCTTAAATACCTTACATGTGAGTTAGGGCCTTTTTTGTGCAAATAGATACCCATTTGCTGGTAATCCTTTTCCTGTAAGTAATGCTATGGCTTTTGCAGCCCCTACTTGATTTCCATCTATCACTTTTGGATTGTCAAAAAGTGTGACGCCTGATGGCCAACGCTATTGTTTCCAAAAACCTGATAAGAAGATGACCAGAATCGAAGCGCAAAACATTGAAATAGAAAAGGTTATGAGTAAAATTCTTTACTCTTTAAAACGGTACTTTTGGCCCCTGCTACTGCTGATGGTGCTGGGTCAAAACCTTTCATGGGCACAATGTGTCGATATGAGGGATCCCAGAAATAGCAACCAGCCTACCAGAAGGCCGGTAAGGAACTTGCGATGCTTACCTGTTGGCACGCCTCCAACCACTCCGTTTACCATAAATTTTGTCGGCAACGTGTCGAACTTTACAGTGATTTGGGGCGATGGAACCACCACCACCTATCCTGGTCCGCAAAACTCGGTTACTTACACATATACAACCGCTGGTACTTTTACATACAGGGTTGTTCAAACAGGTTGCACCGATACCATTGTTGGTCAATTTGTAAACGACTACAACACCTCTGTTCCTGGAATTGGTTTTGTGACACCGCCAGCGGGCTTTGCCAACAAACGCTGTGTGCCAGAAGATTTGACCATCATCAACCTATCTCCTGGTATGCGGGGCTTCGACCAGTTTGTGATCAACTGGGGCGACAATACTTTTCAGACCATAAACGATCAAAGCTACATGCAGTCGCTTACCCACACCTACCAGCCAGGCACTACAGGTTGCCAATTGATGATCCGCATCAACTACCGCAATTTATGCAATGCCATTCCCGGCGGTGGGGCTGGTCCTTTTGCCAGTTATGGTGAATATTTCTTTATGGACATAGACAGTGCGGCTGTTACTCCGACTGATATTTTGCTTTGCGCACCTACAGATGTGACTATTCGAGATATTACAAAACTGAATTGCCTCGATTCTTTGAACCGCCAACTGAAATGGACACGTGAATTTGGGTTTGCCAATCCGCTTCCTTTTCCGGGTGACAATATTTTCAGGCCTTACAACCCTGTGAACAGAACAATGAACATTCCTACCGCAGCCTTTTTTCCTATACCTGCCGACAGTTTGTATCGCTTGAAAATGGTGATTAGAAACCAATGCGGTGACGATTCAGCTTTTGCTAACATAAGAATAGTTTCGCCCAGAACACCAGTGTTTAATGTATTGAACGACAATACTTGCCCGGGTGAACCCATGAACTTCCGCAACAATACTCCCAACCCAAGCGGTGCTCAGACTTACCGATGGGCTTTTGGCGATGGAACCATTGTAACAAACAACAACCAAAATGTTTCCCACACATATATAAGGTCAGGGATCTACACAGTTCGTTTATCTGCCATTATCAATGGCTATAATGGACAAATCTGTATGAAAACAGACAGCATTCAAGTCATGGTAAAAAATGCTGTCTCGCCTATTTTTCAAGTTACCCCTAAAGTGGGGTGCGACAGCTTAACTGTAACAGTAAAAAACAAATCATTGAACACTGTAGGGGCAACCTGGAGAGGGTGGGAGCTAGGTGGCACGCCGGTGGTAACAGCGGGTAGCGATTATATTCCAACAATACCAGGTTCTAATCCTGCTGTAGCAGAAGTAATTAGCGTGAACCCTGCAGATTCGACTGCGGTGATCAAGTACAAACAACATGGCAAATATGCCATAAAGTTGAGGGCGGTATCTTTGGGTTGCCCTGAAGTGGCTTACATTGACACAGTAACAATTTTCCCTTCGCCAACGCTCCGTTGGAGAGCTAACCCGATTCGTATCTGCCTGGGTCAGGCCATTACAGTAAGAGATTCCAGCCGTGTTCTTTCAACCAACAGCCGTGGTTTAGGAAGCGATTTTAACCACATCAACTGGACTCTAAATATGGGTGATGGCACTGTTTACCAATCTATTAACCCAATAACCAACAACTTTAACGATCCGGGAGTAACCAACAGAATAACTACGCACAATTACGCTGTAGCAGGCAATTACACCATCAGATTGACAGTGCGTGGGCCGCTGGGGCAGGATGTTACAGCTCCAGGTGATCTAATTAGCCGGTTGCCTAGTCCGGGTGGAGGCTCACCGGTAGGCGAAGGGGTAACGATGGCCATCGATAATGATGTGAATACCAAATACTTGAACTCAGCCGGAGCTGGCTCAGGAATGCAAATTATTCCGGCAAGGGGAGCAACTGTAGTGACAGGAATTTCACTTACATCAGCAAACGACTCTCCTGTTCGAGATCCTAGAACTTATTTATTCAGAGGCTCAAATGATGGCATAACTTGGGCAACAATTTCTTCAGGAAATGTGCCAAACTTCACAACCAGGCTCGAGAAGAAGACCATCATTTTTGCCAACAGTGTTGCATACACCCGTTATCGTTTGACTTTTCCGACACTCAATGGCGGTAGTAATTTCCAGATTGCTGAGATTGAGTTGCACGATGCAGGCAACCAATGTCCTAAAACGGATACAATAGCAGTAACGGTTCAGCCCAATGTATTGCCTGCTTTTTCTGTTCAAAGAGACATTTGCGATCCGGCCACTTTTAGGGTAATGAATACCTCTTCGGTTTATTCTGCCAGGTATGAATTCATCATTCGCAGAGGCGTAAACCTCTTCTCCACCATTACCAGAACAGTACGTGACACATTTAGTGTTACGCTTCCTTATATTCCTCCAGCCGACTCCACTTCTTATTCTATTGTGTTAAGGGTGGTTTCGGGCACAGCGCCTGATACTTGTGTGTCTTCAACATCTCCGCTCATTGTAAGGATTCCTGCAACTTTGGCAGCTGCATTTTGGCCGTCTTTCAGCGAAGGCTGTACACCTTTAAATGGGATTACTTTCATCGATAATTCTTTCAATGTGCCTCAAAATGGTTTGTATGTGTACAACTGGAATTTTGGCAATGGCAACACTTTTGTGGGCGAAAATCCGCCAGCTCAAAACTTTGTCAACAACACAACGCTGTTCAAAAGAGACACGGTTAGACTGAGAATTGTTGGTCCCGGTGGCTGCGTGTGGACTGCCCAGCGGGTGATTACCATTTTTCCTAATCCAAGTGTTGGCATCACAGCTCCTGCCGACAATTGCAATGGAAATATAGTAACCTTTAATGCTACCGGAAATGGGCTAGGTGCTTTCAACTGGAGTTTTGCTGAATTGGATGGCACCACATCGAACCTGCAGAACCCGGTAAGAACGGTTTCGAATTTGACTGGTTTTGTCCGTTCGGCACGCATCAGATTATCAGCTACTTCAGTGGCAGGATGTACCGATACGGCTTCCATCAATATCAACATTCACCCAAATCCCATTGCATCATTTACACCGTCTATTGATGCGGTTTGTGGAAACGATTTGACTCCTATTGTTTTTAACGCTTCAGCTTCAGCTAGGGCCGATTTGTACACCTGGCAATTTAACGATGGTGCACCAGGTATTATAGATACAAATGCTGCTTTTGCAAACCGCACTTTTCCTCAAAACTTCACTTCATTAAATAGAACCTATAATGTGCAGTTGCGGGTAGCCTCGCTGTATGGTTGCTTGAGCCAGCCAGTTTCAAGAACCATTACGATTAGACCTTCTGTGAGAGCGAATTTTATTCAGAACATTGACAGGGGTTGCCATCCTCTGACAGTGAATTTCCAAAACTTGTCTTCACAAACTGACGACAACTACACATGGTATGTGAAAGAATTAGGTACGCCTGGTTTAGGTCTTCCTGGTGCACCAAATCGGCCGGGATATGGATTCAGATTTACCTTCGGCAATTTGAGCAGCGACACTGTAACCCGGTATTTGGTTACACTTGTGGCAAGAGACGACAACGGCTCACCTATTTGCGAAGATTCTTACGCTGATACCATATTTGTGTATCCACAGCCGTTTGCAGCCTTTACTACAATCCCTGTTTCGCCAATCACCCAATGTAGCCCAACTATTGCCACATTGGCACCAGTTGGAAGTTTAGGCACTACTACTTACTTATGGAAATATGATGATGGCTCGCCTAATTTTAGCACCATTTCCACTACGCCTTTCACAAAGAGCTTTGTCAATCCGGGTAGCAACAACAGGGATTTTATTGTAACCCTTGTTGCTGGAAACAGCTTTGGCTGTACTGACACCGCAACCCGAAATGTGACAGTAAAACCAAGTGTGGTGGCAGCCTTCAGCATTTCCGATTCTGTAGGTTGCAGCCCTGTAAATGTCAGGTTTACCAACAGTTCAAACAATGCAGCGGCTAACTTTACCTGGTACAGAAATGGCCAACCGTTTTTCTTCAACCGAAATCTGCCAGACCAGTCTTTTATAAGCAATTCATCTTCCGATACAACCTTTTATACCATCAGCTTGGTGGCCCGGGGATTAGACGGTGTTTGTACCGACAGTTCTGCAGGTCGCATCATTAAAGTACTTCCCAAGCCTGTGGTTGATTTAGTGGCTCAGCCAAATTCAGGTTGTGCCCCACTCAATGTGTCGCTCAATGGAAGTGGAAGTCAAGGCGGAAATGTGTTCAACTGGTATGTTCGAGCTGCTTCCGACCCAGCTTTTACGTTGTTTAACACAACGAACAACCCCGGGCCTGTAAGCAGAATTTTTACCAATCAAGGGCAGTATTTTGCCAAATTAGTGATTGAAGGTGGTATTGGCTGCCGTGATTCTGTCACTGTCCCCATTCAGGTGAGCATTCCGGTTCAACCTGTTTTTGCTGCAACAGACACTGTTGGTTGTAGCCCATTGTTGGTTCGATTTACTAACCTCACTCCGGCCACTTCAGGGGTAACTTATAGCTGGAAAGTGGATGGCATAGTTCAACCTGTTGGCAACCCTGCCCTGTTTGAATACACATTTGCGGCACCGCAAGGTGGTAGTGTTCTAACTTATACTGTTACACTCACTGCTACTACACCGGCGGGTTGCTCTGCAGATTTTTCAAGAACCATCAGGGTAAATCCACTTCCAGATTTCAATTTTACAAGTTCCATGAATCCTGCATCTGGTTGCAGTCCTGTTGCTACCACTTTTTCGGTTCAAAATCCGGCAGGAGTAAGTCAATACAAATGGAAGTTTGGAACCACTGATTCGCTTACCAGAAACAATAGCACAGACTTTATTAGAAATTTTGTGAACAATGGAAACAGCCTGTTGGTCGTTCCTGTTTCTGTAAACGGCACATCTGCTCAGGGTTGCAGCGTTACCAGGACAAGCTCGTTTGTGGTCAATCCTGCTATTCAAGTTGGTTTCATTCAGTTACCAGATAGCGGATGTTCTCCCTTGGACGTTACTTTCACCAACTCAGGATCGTCGCCAGGCGTAAATCAGGCCAACTGGTTTGTGAATGGGATTTTCAGAAGCAACAACCTCACTGGTTTTTCGGGCCTATTTGGAAACAGCAATCCGACGCAGCCTGCTACTTACAACATCAGCATGGTGGGGTCAAACGGTGCTGCACCTGCTTGTGTGGATACTGCCCGCCGCACTGTAAAAGTTTTTCCTAGGCCGAGAGCTTTTGCTTCTACAGTTCCTGCGTCAGGTTGTTCTCCACTTCAGGTCGATTTAAGATCCAATCTCAGCGAAGGTGGTTTTACTTTCCGTTGGTTCATAAAAGCCCAAGCTGATCCGAACTACACATTTTTGGGTCAAACCACTGGTGCTGATTTTAGCCACACGTTTGTAAATACTGGCAATTTCGGCATCACATTCGCTGTTCGCTTGTTGGTTTTCAATACCCAGGGATGTGTCGACAGTAGTTTTACTTCAGTAGTTGTTAACCCATCAATTTCTGCTGCGTTTTCCTTGGCTCCCGACTCAATTGGTTGTGCACCATTTGCAGTTCAATTTACCAACCAAACCACAAGTTTGGCTGCAAACGTGTTTCAGTGGTCGGTTGACGGTGTAACCCAGTTTACCCCAAATCCTGCCACGTTCAACTATACTTTTCTCAACAACCAAAACAACACTAGCCGGGTTTATGTAGTCACTTTACTGGCTGCCAATGCGGTTACCGGTTGTTCGGCCACGGTGAGTAGAAATATTACTGCGCTTCCTTTGCCTGCGGTTGATTTTACAACTTCGCTTGATCCAAACTCGGCTTGCAGCCCTGTAACTGTTGATTTAACACCGACAGGTATTGTAAATGCCACAAGTCTTCACTGGAAAATTGGCGCATCCGATTCGCTGAATGCAGGCGTTGGTCAGGTCATCACCAGAAACTTTGTAAATATTGGAGCAACTGCTCAAGTGATTCCTGTAAAACTTCGGGGCACCAGTGCAGCCGGTTGTGTTGCCACAATGGAGAGAAATCTTACAATTTTTCCAGTGGTTCAGGTGAATTTCAATGCCTCTATTTTGGCTGGTTGTTCTCCTCTTACTGTAGATTTTGCCAACCAAGGCAGTTCAGCTGGTGCCGATGCTTTCCAGTGGTTTGTAGATGGGCAGCTGACAAGCACAAACTCCAATGGATTTTCGCAAACATTCACCAACCCATCGGCTGTAGCCGCCAGAACGTATGTCATTCAATTGGTAGGTTCTCACAGTGCCAATGCCCAATGCCGTGACACAGCAACCCGAATTATCAGAGTCGATCCAACACCTTTGGCCCGTTTGCAAGCAAATCCTTCGGCTGGTTGCGGACCATTAACTGTAACTTTTAGCACATCACAATCCCAGGGAGCTGACACCTTGTTCTGGTTCAGTAAGTTGGAGTCGGCAACTCAGTTCCAGCAGTTTCAAATTACTACCAATAGGTTCACTCCAGTTGAAAGAACATTTGGCAACACAACTTCAGGTGTGTTGGTTTATAATGTAAAAGTGAAAATTAAAGGTGCATCAGGTTGCAGAGATTCCATTATTACCAACGTTACGGTTTATCCTGAAATCGTGGCTCAAATGACAGCTTCAGCTACCGAAGGCTGTGGTCCTTTAGCCGTAACTTTCAACAATACCACCACCAGCGCTGGTGCAAATAGCTTTGCTTGGTTTGTAAATGGCATAGAGCAAAGCAACTCGCCTTTATTCTTCAACTACAATTTTGCCTCCTCTTCAAACACACAAAACACGGTTTACCGGGTTTGGTTTGTGGCCCGAAACTCATTAAGCGGTTGTCCTGATACGGTGAGCAGAACCATCACCGTTTGGCCTCGACCAGCTGTAGACTTTCTGGTTAACCTCAATCCGTTGTCGGCATGTAGCCCTGTGTTAGCTACCATGAATCCTTTGCAAGTGGCAGGAGCAAGCAGCCTGACTTGGAGGTTTGGTGCCGGCGATTCGTTGGTTACCATGCTAGACTCGTCAGTGAGAAGATTGTATGTAAATCCGGGAGTACTTCCAGTAAACCACACTGTTACACTTACAGGATTAAACGGAAATGGTTGTGCGGCCTCTGTTCAAAGAACTTTTGTGATCAATCCTGGCGTGCAGGCATCGTTTAGTAAATCCGCTGACAGTGTTTGTAGCCCTGCTCGCATTGATTTTTCAAATACATCTTCCGCAGGTGCAAACGTAGCTGAATGGTATGTAGATGGAATTGTAAGAGGAACAAACTCGCAAGGTTTTGGCTGGTCATTTGAGAACAATGGTAATGAGCCACGGATTTTTGAAATAAAACTTGCTGTTCGAAATTCAAATTCTTTGGGTTGTGTAGACACAGCCTTCAGAACCATAACCATTTATCCAAAACCATTTGGCGGAACAATTGTGGCAATTCCTGACAACGGGTGTGCGCCATTGTCGAGCATGCTTACGTCAACAGCAACAAACGCAGTTAGATTCTACTGGAACTTTGGAGATGGTTTTGCGCTCGATACCAATTCCAATCAGGTGTATCACAATTTCGTAAACAACACCAGCAACACCACCAGAAATTACAATGTAATTGCGGTGGCTTACAATGCGTATGGTTGCTCGGACACAGCCTACAAAACGGTGGGAATCAAACCTTTGGTAAAAGCTGATATTTTCACAGAAGATACCTTGGGATGTTCGCCATACACGGCTGCGTTTAGTGGAGCAGCATCGATAAATGCCAATACTTACACCTGGAATTTTGGGGATGGGGCACAGGAAAGCAACCTGATTAATCCTACCCGCAGGTTTGAAAACAATGGATTGCTACCAGTTGTGTTTACAGTAAGGCTCATTGCCGATCGTAATACTGTTGGCTGTCCTGACACGGCTACTGTTCATATTAGGGTGTTACCAAAACCACGTGCTCAGTTCTTAGCCAATCCATTGGTAGGTTGCCAACCTTTGCCGGTAAGGTTTACAAACGAAAGCACAGGTGCCGACACCAATACATGGGTATTTAGCGGAAATGGCGATGTTTTCGTCTGGAGAACAAATCAAACCGTTATCGATACTTTGATTTCAAACCAAAGCTCAACCACAAATTTAACTGTAACAGCTCAACTGAACATCAGCAATAGCTTTGGCTGTACCGATCAACGTTCGGCACAAATCATTATCAATCCATTGGTGGATGCTGATTTTGCATTGTCCCAGGATTCTGGTTGCAGTCCAATGCGGGTTGTGCTGAGCAACATGTCGTCTCCTGGATCTTTGGCTGCTTGGTTTGTAGATGGAGAGCCTGTGAGTTCTGCGCTCAACAGCTTTAGCTATGTGTTTGCAAACAACACCGGAAACACTAAAATTTTTGAAGTGAAATTGGTTGTTCGAAGTTCTATTGCAAACGGATGTACCGATACCATCAGAAAGTATGTAACTGTTTTCCCGAAACCTTCAGCGGGCATTTTAACGGCAACACCCGAAGTAGCTTGTAGCCCGGCAGTGGTAAGTTTCTTTGGAAATACAGTGAATGCTACCCTTTTCAATTGGAACTTTGGAGATGGTTCTAATTTGGATACAACTGCCCAAAATGCGGTGCATACCTATGAAAACCTGAGTGCCAGTATAATCCGAACATTTAGGGTGAGACTAATTGCGTCAACGGTGCATGGTTGTGCTGATACAACCTTCAAAAACATTGCAGTCAGACCTTCTGTAGTGGCGAGAATTGTTTCAGACGATACAGCAGGTTGTAGCCCTTATCAGGTGCGTTTGGCTGGATCTCTTTCTACAAATGCAAATGTATTCGAATGGGATTTTGGCGATGGAATTGGTACGGCCAGCAACGCCAACCCAACCTATGTTTTCAGCAACCGCACAGGAGTTATCCAAACATATTTGGTGAAATTGGTGACCAGACGCACAGGAGTTGAATGCGAAGACACCGCCTATTTCTCAGTAAAAGTTTATCCTGAACCTACAGCTATGTTTGCCGCTACGCCAGAATCCGGTTGTCAGCCGCTGCGGGTTGGTTTCCGAAATATGTCCATTCTGGCTGATACAAACGACTGGGAAGTGAGCTCACAAGGGCACACCAACTATTATCGTGTGGCAGAATTTGATACTGTGATTACAAACCTGAATCCGGTGAATAAAGTAGTGAGGGTAAAACTTACGGCTACTACCAGATTTGGTTGTGCAGCCGCCATGGAACGCAATGTGCTGGTGTATCCTTTTGTAGGTGCCGATTTTGTGCAAACTGAAGACTCAGGTTGTAGTCCGCTCAGAGTGAGTTACATCAATCTTTCAAGCCCTGGTTCGGTAGCAAGTTGGATGATGAATGGTGCCTTTATAAGTGATTCTCAGGGTACTATGAATCAGACATTTTACAACAATACAGAACAAACACAAAACATAAGGGTAACACTTGAAGTGCATCACAATCAGGCCAGAGGTTGCATCGACACAATAAGCAAGTGGGTGAAAATTTTCCCTAAACCAGATGCAGGAATTATTCAGGCCATTCCAGAAGTTGGTTGCAGTCCTCTTCGTACCAACCTTACCATGAACGCCAACATTGGCACCCAATTCTATTGGGATTTCCGTGATGGCTTTGCCTTAGACACCAGCAACAGGTCTGTTTCACACACATTTACAGGGTTTAACCCTGCCGCCAATACTACATTTAATGTGATGGGTGTGGTCTTCACAGAGCATGGTTGTTCAGATACTACTTACAAACAAGTGGTGGTAAGTCCGCAAACTACAGCCAGAATTTCAATTTTCGACTCTGTGGGTTGTGCACCGCTTACTTTGCAATTTAATGGCTCAGGTTCAGTGAATGCCAATAGCTTCAATTGGACCAGTTTCCCTGTTTCAGGTGCTTCTATTGCCATGAATCCGGTGATGACTTTCGACAACAATGGGTCGCAACCTATTGATTATCAAGTTCAATTGATTGGCAACAGAAATGGATTTTCATGTCCTGATACGGCATTGAAAACCATCAGAGTTTTCCCTAAACCTGTGGCTGAATTTACCTCAGATGTGATCAGTGGTTGTGCACCGCTCAAGGTCAGGTTCAATAACCAGTCTGTTTTGGCTGATGAAAATATGTGGGTATTCAGTTCGCTCGCAGGTGTTGATACACTCACTACAAACGATCAGTTGTTTGAAAAAATATTCCAGAATCCGTATGCACAACCTATCAATGTTCGTGTTGAACTGTTGGTAAAAACTGCCAATGGGTGTTCATCTACTGTAGTGAAAAACATCACAGTAAACCCATTTGTGCAAGCCTCTGCCTCTGCCGTGGATCAAGGCTGCTCTCCTGTTGTGGCTCGGTTTTTCAACAATTCAGTCAACCCAAATGGGAGATACACCTGGAACTTTGGAGATGGATCTACTGAAAACAACCAGTTTGAACCAACCCACATCTTTAATTACCAGGGACCTACTGATACCACATTCAGGATTATTCTCACTGCAATATCCAATTCCTCTGTGGTTCCGGCTTGTATGAGCAGGGATACAGTATCTGTTAGGGTATTTGCACGTCCTCAAGTCGATTTCTTAATGAATCCTTTGGTGTTGCGCTTGCCCAACAAAACTGTCAATTTCTCTAATCTGACTCCTTTCCGTGACAACTATCGGTTCCGTTGGGACTTTGGTGATGCCACTGGCGACAGTACCAATCGATTTGCCATTACCCATGTTTACAACAGTTTAGAGGATAACCTGAATGCAACAAGTATGAATGTGCGACTGATTGCCATTTCGCCTGGTGGTTGTGCCGACACCATCATTCGTAGATTAGAAATCATTCCAGTTCCACCTGTTGCCGACTTCGATCCTGACACCGGTGGTTGTGCACCTTTGTATGTGCGCTTCCGCAACAAATCTGTGTATGCAAATGAATACGAGTGGAACTTCGGAGATGGCACCACAAGCAGAGAAAGAAATCCTGATAAAACTTTCACAAGACCAGGTGAATACAGCATTTCACTCAGAGTAAAAGGGCCGGGTGGAGAAGACCTGAAAATCAGAGAGAAAGTCATTAGTGTGTTTGACGTGCCTTCAGCTTCATTCTCAGTGCTGCCTCGTGCGCCCCAAGCCATCAAATTGCCAGAAGGAAGGTTGAATGCTTTTGTTCGCTTCCCTGAACCAGGTAATTCTTATGAATGGAATTTTGGCGACGGCGGAAGATCAAGCGACCGTGATCCAGTACACGAGTACAAACAAATTGGAGTTTATTCCATCAGCTTGAAAGTCACCAACATGTTTGGCTGCACCGATTCAGATACTTTGTTCTCAGCGGCTGAAGTTAAATTTGGAAACTTTATCAAAATCCCGAATGTGTTCCTGCCAACGCCCGAATTTAAAGGAGGTAATGTGAGTTCCGATGGACCCACCAACCATGTTTTCTATCCATTTATGGAAGGTGCCACCAAAATCAAATTGCAGATATTCAATCGCTGGGGTCAGTTCCTCTTTGAGAGCAATGAAATCGGAAAAGGCTGGGATGGCTATTTCAATGGAAACATGGTTAAACCAGATACTTACGTTTACAGAATGGTAGTAACATTTGCCAACGGGCAAACCGAAACCAAGGTTGGCGATGTAACGGTTTTGCGCTAACTCATGTGAAATGAGGTTTTTAATTGCCTGAAAACAGAAGCCCCGAATTCGGGGCTTTTGTTTTTGAAAATACGTTTATCTTAATGAAAAGTTTTAAAGCTAACAACCTGTTGATTGTCAGTGGTTACTCGAACAAAATATATGCCCATTGACAATCCAGTGAAAGGAATTTCTAATTGATCTGAACTCAGTTGATTTACTGTATTTTTAACAATACTTCCGGTTGCGGTCACAAGCTGAACTGAATGAATACGGCTTCCACTAGTTGAGTTTATCACAAGCCGATCGTTGTCTTTCCAATACCGCAAGGTAGAAGTTGCATCCACTTTTGGTTTCGTGCTCACAGGATCAGTGGCTGTTAAGTTGATTTGTAAAAACAATGGCTTACTAAACCAAGTGTGCGCACTCATGGCATATGCCGTGAATTGTCCAACAACTTGCGGTGTCAAAGTAGCTGTAACCAAGGAAGTTTGAAGTAGGTTGATTGTTAAAGGCGATTGCCTGAGCGTAATCCAGTTTGAGGCAGGGAATATGTCGAGCCTGAAAGTGGTCGAGTTTGCAGGTGCATATTGGTTCACACAACTTGCAGCCTGAGGCAAGTAGGCCACCAACTGCGTGATATCTTTTGACATACCTACTTCAACGGTCTCATTTCTGGCAGGCAAAAAAGATGTTGGCGTGGTAGTAACCAAAATTTTGAAACTAACCGGAGGCCAGTTTTGATTTGAATCTGTCAAAACAACCCTGTATGAGCCTGTTTGGGAAGGAGCTACCCAGTTGAAATCTATAGCTTTAATATCTGAACATGTGTCGGAGCTAATTCGGTTTGGCGAAAAATTTACAATCACTCCTGTGTTCAATGCCAATCCAAACCTTCCTGTTCTGGTGCCAACTCCACCAACTTTCCAAAAATAGAACTTACCATCAAAAGCTTGATTGGGATACAATTCAAAGTCATAGGAAAGCGAGTCGATTCCGCCTTGCATGTTCGGCAGGGAAGTCTGGTCTTCAAGTGGGCCTCCGCCACCAACAAACTGAGAAAAGCTTGGCAAATACATGAACCATGCTAATGTGAAAAGCAGTAAAGTTTTTTTCATAAGAAAAGGTAATGTTAAATGCAAGGTAAATTGAATTTTAGAATCAGCGATAATCAAGATGAATATTACTGCAGTTTAGTCATGTAATCCAAAGCCGTCTTCTGATCAATTGAACTCTCCTTATTTTGTGAGTTCTATTTTCATAAATTTACTTCAAGTCCAAAAATATCATGTACCCAATGAGTTCACCGTATCTATCAATTTTAGTATAAATTATTTCCCCACTATGGCTTTCACGCCATTCTCATAACTCGTTGCTTCCATACCAAACCTATTGGTAAACTTTGAACTGTCGAACACATAAGGTTGCTCGTATTGATACATCATTTCAGGCATCTCAGCCATAAACGGAACGAACCACCCAATAATTTTTACCAACCATTTTGGCAAAGCGGAAACTTTATTCTTGACGCCCATTTCTTTGGCAAATAGAGTAGCCCATTCTTTACCGGTCAAGGGATTATTTGCTGTAGGCAAATGCCACGTTTGGTTCCAGGCATCGTTTGGTGCATTTCCTAAAATGGCCGTTGCTTTGGCTGCATCGGGCGTAAAGGTGAATGAGTGCACTACATCAGTTCGGCTAAACCAATTGGCAGCTTTTCCTTTTTGGTAGTTTTTGAAAACAGTTTCAATCAAAAAACTTTTGTCATTGTCGGGACCGTAAAAATCAGCTGCCCTCGCTACAATTCCTTGTATGTTTCCCGCAGCTATTTCGTCAAGCATCATTTTCAAGACAGCTGCTCTCACTTTTCCTTTTTCACTGGGTGGGTTTATCGGCGAATCCTCAGTCATTTTTGGGATTGCAGTTTGGTCGTAGGCATACACATTATCGAAAAAAACCAGTTTCGCTTTGTGCTTTTTACAGGCTTCCAAAGTAGCTTTCATAACTGCAGGCCAATCTTTTCTCCAAACTTTAGTACTGTATTCAAAACCAACCAACAAATACACTACTGATGAACCCAAAACCGCCTTTTCTACCATATCGGCTTGTGTCAGGTCGGCAGTGAAAAGTTCATCGTTGGCGTTAATTTTTTGCGGATTTCTACTCACCAACCTGATTTGATCTGTGTAAGCTGAAAGCTCTTTTGCCAGCACTTTTGATATCGTTCCGTTTGCGCCTAAAATGGTATGCATGTTTGCGAATAAAAATTTTAATAAACCAATCTAGAACTGCCAAGAACCAAAACTTTAAACTGGTTAAAGAGCCTTAAATATAGCAAGAACGGACTAGTTTAAGGTTTACTTTTTCAGCATTTCTGCTGCAATGCCTCTTTTCAAAGCGACAACATTTGCCGGCTGGGTTTTTGTAAACCTCTTCAATCCAAGTAGTAGCATTCGCTGTTCGTCGCCACTTGCAAATGCATTAATAGAATGTTTTCCTGATGTCTGACAAATTTCTACTGCCATATTCAAATACAATTGCGCCAATTGAGTATCATAAAATTTTAAGCCATTTTTTTCTATCCGCAACCAAGTCGACTCTGCCACATAAATCTCAATCATCATATCAGCCAAAAACATCATTACTTCTTGCTCCTTTTCAAAAGCCAACCCAAATTTTTGTACAGCAGCGCCTGCCACCATCAAAAGTGCTTTTTTAAGGTTTGCGATTGTTTTTTTTGCAATGTCCAAAGGTTCTGTTGGTTCATTCCCAAATTCAGGTATTCCCATGATTTCTTTTTGCACGCTCATAGCAGGCCCAATCAAATCCAGTTGTCCTTTTATTGCTTTTTTCAAAAGCGTGCCAACAGCCAGAATGCGATTAATTTCATTTGTGCCTTCAAAAATTCGGTTTATCCTGCTGTCTCGATAGGCCCTTTCCATCGGTGCATCAGCAGAATAGCCCATGCCGCCAAATATTTGAACACCTTCATCTACTACATAGTCCAAAGTTTCAGAACCATGTACCTTTAAAATGGCACATTCGATAGCAAACTGTTCTACGCCTTTCAATTTCGCTTGCTCCTGACTCATTCCTCCGGCTTGAAGTGAATCAATGGCATCTTCAATGTTTTTGCCAGCTCTGTAAATGGCTGATTCACTGGCAAAAGTTCTGGCCGCTTGTTCTGCTAACTTAGATTGAATGGCTCCAAACGAACCAATAGGAACACCAAACTGTTTCCGCTCTTTGGCATACTGCACAGACAACTTGATGGTTGCTTTACAAGCGCCAATTGCGGCGGCTGCCAATTTAGCCCGTCCAATATTCAAAATGTTTACGGCTATTTTAAAGCCATTGCCACGATCTGAAAGCAAATTTTCAATAGGCACTATACAATCAGTGAAGAAAATTTGCCTTGTTGAAGAGCCTTTTATGCCCATTTTTTCTTCCTCAGCATTCATTGTTATGCCAGGAAAACTTTTCTCTATTATAAAGGCTGACAGATTTTCATCGGTATCAATTTTGGCAAACACGGTAAAAATATTTGCGAATCCTCCATTCGTGATCCACATTTTTTGTCCGTTAAGCACGTAATTTTTTCCATCACCCGACAATATGGCTTTCGATTTTCCTGAATTTGCATCCGACCCTGAATCAGGTTCTGTTAAACAATATGCTGCCTTAAATTCTCCGGTAACTAATTTGGGCAGGTATTTATTTCTTTGCTCTTCGTTTCCATAATATAAAATGGGTAAGGTGCCAATACCCGTATGCGCTGACAATGCCACAGCAAACGAATGGCTTGCGCCTATCACTTCTGCCACCAACATGCTCGTGTTGAAGTCCATTCCAAATCCTCCATACTCCGTAGGGACTGATGTGCCGAGTAGCCCCAATTTGCCCGCCTCATCTAATAATTTGGGCATTATTTCTGGGTCTTTGTGGCTGTCAATCAAGTCTAAATGAGGTAAAACCTCTTTTTCAATAAATTCCTGACAGGTTTCTGCAACCATGCGTTGCTCCTCATTAAAATCTTCTGGCGTAAATATATCCGCAGCTTCCACTTGTTTGATGATGAACTCACCACCTTTGATCACTGATTTTTCTATTGTTTCCATAGTTGAATATTATTGGCGTTTAAAGGTAGATTTTTTCTTTGAAAAGCCCAACAAAGCATCTGATGGTTTATTACGACTGAAACCATTTGCAATAAATTGAATAGGGAACCTGTAAAGAAACTCCAAATTTACTGAGCGTTCCGAAAAGATAATCTATCCATGAAGCCGTCTCTAAATTTTTTATTAATTGAAAAATTTCTTTGCCTTCTTCTAAGCATCCAGAATAAACTGCGAGCCTGAGTTGGTAAGAAGAAAATTTACCCAAAGACTTGATTTCAAGCTCATTTATACAGAGTATTTTCGCTTTTTTTATTATCAAAATTGTAGACTGTAAAATCGCTTTCTTTTTTGCCGCATTGTTCGATAAAGAAGAATCATGCAACCTATAATTCATCAAAGGATCAACTAAATACACAAATGTGAAATTTCTAGCCAAACGCATCCAGATATCAAAATCTTCGTAAGTCAGGCATTCATCATATCCACCTGATTGTTTCAAAATATTTGTTCGAAACATAACTGTTGGTGGACAAATGAATGGCTTTTCAAAAAGTTGTTTGAATACGTTTCCATGAGGTACATTATTCCATTTTAGTTTTTGAGAGTAAAGCCATAGCCTTTCTCCTTGCTCATTCACAATCCAGGCATCTGAAAAGCAAACGGCAGCATTTGAAAGTTCTTTCTCAAAAGCCTCAACCTGTCTTCGAATTCTTTGAGGTTCGAAAAAGTCATCGGCTGCAAGGTCTACTATATATTTCCCTTTTGCCATAGCTAAAGCTTCATTAAAGGTTTTGCACAATCCTGCATTTTGTTGGTGTAAAATGATTTGGTAAGGGAATTGAATCGACTTGGCCAGGTTGCTTATCATTGTAGCACTTTCATCCGAACTGGCATCATCAATAAGCATCACCTCCAAGTTTGGATAATCTTGGTTTTTTATGCCAATAATTGCAGCGGACAAATATTTAGCCTGATTGAAACAAATGCACACAATCGTTACTAGTGGGGCATCTTTAAATGATTTTTTCAGCCATTCATCATTCATGTTGTTCATTTGGGGGTCAATTAATGCATTTCTATGAAAATAACACTGAGTCATTCTGGCAAACAACATGCTTATCATGTAGCAAATGCGCTCATGAAATTAGGTTATTTAGACCGGTTTATCACAAGTTCGTATGTAAACAATCTGTGGCTGCAGCGCTGGTTTTTGTCTCGGAACGATCAATTCTTTACCAGACGTTTTCAGCCGGGTCTAGGTGGAAAATTTGTAGAATCAAACTGGCGCTTCGAAATCAAAGAAACTTATCTTCGAAAACGTTTTGGCAAATCTCCCACGGTTCAAGACGCAGTTTACGCCCGTGATGTAGCCTTTGATCAGTATGTAGCTTGCAGACTTCATAAATTGCCTTCAGAAGTTTTCTGGGGATTTCAAGGTTCTTCATACAATTCTTTGAAAGCAGCAAACGATTTAGGTCGACTTTCAATTTGTGAGCTTGCCACGGCGCATGTTTCTGGTGCTCGAAAAATTTTGGGAGAAGAATCTCGGCTGCAACCGGATTGGGCCGATTCTATGGATAATCTTGTATTTCCGGTAGAATATGAAAAGCGATTAGAGCAAGAGCCACATATTGCTCAAAAAGTAATTGCTGCATCTGAGTTTACTCGCCAGACTTTACTTGACGATAACGTACCCGACCAAAAAATTCACAAACTGCATTTAGGTTTTGATACAACTTATATTCCATTCAAACCTGAAAACAACCCTATCTCTAATAGGCCCTTGAAATTACTTTATGCTGGCACTGTAACCCAGCGAAAAGGAATATCCTATTTGCTTGAGGCAATGAAGGCATTCAATAAATCCGATGTTGAACTTCATATTATTGGCGGGATTCATGGTAGCGGAAAAGCATTTTTGCAGCATGGCCACTTGTATCAATATCAACCCGCAGTATCTCAATTAGCTATGTTCAAATTATATAAAGAATTTGATGCCTTAGTCTTACCCACTATTTTCGAAGGATTTGGATTAGTTATAGTTGAAGCAATGGCAGCTGGTCTTCCCGTAATATCCACGCCCAATTCCATTGCTCCTGAAATCATCGAGACGGGAGTCGATGGTTTTATTATTCCAATCAGGCAGTCTAAAGCTATTCAGTCAGCTATTGAGCAGCTAAGAGATATGAGTAACGAGCAATATTTTACCATCCGTCAACTTGCTAGAAAAAAGGTCAATTTGTACACATGGGATGCCTATCAAAAGAATTTAGATTTTTTTTTAGAAAGTAATAGTGGGCTAAGTCGCTGACATTCATTAAGCTGTATAGAATTCCTAAGTCTCTGTGGATAAATTTTCTCAAACAGATTTGGAAAATGATTTGGAGGGTCAGACATTTGCAGCCCGTTAACGATTTGAACACGTCAAAAATCAAATTTTTAAAAGGAAAAAATAGCATCAGGTGTGATGTTCAAAGCTCGAAAATTCTTTTAAAAGAATAGTTTTAAGTAGAGCCAAAGTTCTTTGAGTAGATGAGGCAAATAGCGGATCCGTTAATAACCTTAGGGTTGTAGGAGAAGAAGAGAATAAATCAGAGATTAGTATTTATATTAATTTCAAAAGAAGTCAGATCGGACCTGTTGAAAAACAAAGC